>DRBY01000095.1 GCA_011042755.1 Thermoproteota archaeon
GGGTAAGAAGATCGCCATCTTCTGCGGGAAGGGGAACAACGGGGGCGACGGAATAACCGCCTCCCGTAGACTGGCGGCGCGCGGAGCCAATGTGGTTGTCGTCCTAGCTGGCGAACCAACGGCTAAAGAGGCCAAGTACAACTACGAGCTTCTGAAGAAGTGCATCTCTGTGGAGATTAGGCGCTTCCCAGCCGACCTGCCTTGGGACAAGCCAGACGCCATAGTCGACGCGCTACTTGGAACAGGAGTTAGGGGGGCCCCGAGAGGGGCTGTCGCTGAGGCAATTGAGGTCGTGAACGGGTTTGCAGAGAGGGGCGTCCCGGTGATAGCAGTTGACGTTCCGTCTGGCCTGAACCCTATAACTGGTGAGGCACCTGGGGCGGTGGTACGCGCCTCGCTCACCGTCACATTCCACGGGATGAAGCCAGGTCTGAAGCCAGAGTTCTGCGGAAAGATCTTGGTGGCCGAGGTGGGGGCTCCCCCAGAATCTCTCCTCTTCTGCGGGCCTGGAGACGTTAAGGTCATCCTCAAGCAGAAACGTCCGGACTGGTCTCACAAGGGGGACTTCGGCAGGATCTTAATTGTTGGAGGGAGCTCAACATATACTGGAGCTCCAGCTCTCGCCGCCATGTCGGCACTCAGGGCGGGAGTGGACTTGGCGATGGTGCTGGCCCCCAAGTGGGCTGCCAGCACCATGAAGCCTATATCCCCAAACCTGATAGTTTCGCCGCTGAAGAGCGAAGAGCACTTGACACCAGACGATATCCCCAAGGTTCTCGAGGAAGCGAAGAGGGCTGATGCAGTTCTAGTCGGCCCTGGCCTTGGGGCCCACCCGGAGACCTTGGACGCTGTTGGCTCTCTGCTGTGGGACCTAGCCGAGATGGATAAACCAACTATAGTCGATGCAGACGCCCTTAAGGCCGTGAATCCAGATCTAGGATGGCCCTCTCTAGTGATAACCCCTCACGCTGGTGAGTTCAAGAGAGTATTCGGGGTAACGCCGGGAGAAGATCTCAGAGCGAGGGTCTCAAGCTGCCTCAAGGCCGCCGAGAACTTTGCTGGCACGATACTGCTCAAAGGACACGTAGACATCGTATGTGGGGCCGGGAGGCTGAGATTGAACGTTACCGGAAATCCAGCCATGACTGTGGGCGGTACTGGGGATGTCTTATCAGGCGTGACCGCAGCCTTCTTGGCGATGTCAAGAGACCCTGTGAGATCCGCCTCTGCCGCAGCATTCCTAGTGGGGCTGGCAGGAGACCTTGCCTTTGAGGACCTGTCCTACTCCCTCACGGCATCGGACGTGATGGAGTACCTGCCGAGGGCTCTCAAGAGAATAGGATACTAGGGAATAGAGGCTTTGGGGACTTAGCCTCATCGGGTCAATTCGCTGTGAATAAGGGAGGATTGTAGCACTGGAAGGAGGGAAGAAAAAAGGATAAGAAAGTACTAGGAAGGAAAATACGTAGGGGACTGTGAAGTGAGCTCCACAGCCTGATCTCGTGACGAGACTCTCCGCTGCTGAGTCCCCTCGCTTTTATTACACCTTCCATAGCTTCAGAGATCATCCAAAGAGAAGCTTAGGAGATCGAGCTTCAGGCTTCTCCCAAAATTAAGAGGAGAGGCCGAGAGCCCTCTCTAAGGCTCTCGCTCTCATCACAGCCTTCTGTATGATTACGTTGGCAGTCTCTGGCGTGACCCAGCCGACTTCTGTTGCCAACGCGAGCGCCCTCTGGACTGCCCTCCTCATTATCAGCTCGGCGGTCTTGTCCGTCACTATTCCCTGCTCTACAGCCAGCGCAACTCCTGCTGACGCTGCCTCCCTCAGCTCCTCTAGGATCTCCTCCTGCGTCTTGGCGAGGACCTCCGGTGACCAGAAGATTCCCTCGGCGTCGACGGCCCCTGTGATCTCGAGGTGCACCTCCACAGGCTTTATGCCCAAGGCCCTGAGGATCTCCGCTATCTGACTCTGTACGCGTTCCCCCTTCTTCACGATTACAAAGTTCTCGGAGATCGAGATCTTTCCGCCGATGATCTTCGTTGGGATACCCAGGGCTCTCAGGTCCGTCAGTATTGGTCCTGGCGCCAAGTCCGTCGGGCCGGCGGGAATCACTATGTCTTCTTTCGCAACCTCGCCTGGGAGTATGTCTACGTAGGTCGTCATGCCCCTCAGCTTCTGGTAGAGCCTCCACGGCTTCTCCTTGCTGAAGATAATCATGAGCCGCTGCGGAATGTGGTCGAGCAGAATGTTGAGCCCCTTCCTGAAGTCGGCGTTTGAGAAGGCGATGGGCACTAGCCTCTTCTTCACCACCATGAGCTTTGTGTCTGGAGCGAGTTCCTTCCTGAGCCTCTGCAGGTAGTCCGCGGGAGATCTGCCGAAGTCCGCGAACATGACTGTAGGGTACTCTCTGAGATTCTCTACTATCCGCTGAACCATCCTCTCCTTCCTCTGGCGAGCAGGACTCTTCCTACGGGCGACCTGCGTGGATCTCACTTTCTCCTCCTCCCTCTCAGTATAGCCTCCACTTTAACGGGCGGCCCCATCGTGGTCTTCACATACATGGCCTCTAAGACGCCTAGGTCACCGTACTTCCTCTCAAGTGCTGCCAGGACGGCCTTGATGTTCTCGACGATCTCTTCTGGCGACATGTCTCTGGTGCCAACCCTGACGTGAACCACGGGCTGATCCCTCATCCTGAGCCTGACCGAACGCCTCAATCTCTCGATCGTGGCTGGCAGGTCGTCAACCCTGGTGGCCGGCAGGGGGATGGGCATCTTGTTTCTAGGACCGAATATCGGACCGATGTCTCTCGCCAGCTTAGGAAGGGCGTCAGCCTGAGCTACGAAGAAGTCAAACCTATTGGCCAACTTCCGAAGCTCGCGCTTGTTCTTAGCGATGTTGAGTATCTCAGCGGGATCGAACACGGCGTCTGCTCCTGCGTCCCTCGCCTTGACGGCGAACTCGCCGGTGCCGATGACTGCGACCTTCGCCGGCTTCCCCTTTGGAACATGAGGCAGGGCCACTATCTCGTTTATCTTCAGGGACGGGTTCTTCTTCAGGTCGAGTCCTCTCAGCACCACGGTTAGATCCACGGATTCCTTGAACCTCCTCTGGGGACTCTCTTCTAGGACCTTCTCCACTGCTTTCCTGAGGGGGTCCTCCAGCGTGGCTATCGTGACAGCCATGCCTCATCACCCCTACTCCTTCAGGAGGTCATCCCACAGGCCCTCATCGACCTCCCTTATCGCCTCCTTTGGAGTCTTCCCCTCAATGAGCACGCCCACGCTCACCGCGGTTCCCAGGACCTGCTTGACTGCCGACTTGAGGCTGGTGGTGTTCATTGTGGACAGCTTCATCTTCGCGATTTTAACTATCTGCTCTCGCTTCAGACTACCTACCTTCTTGGAGCCAGCGTCTCCAGACCCCTTCTCAACGCTAAGCTCCCTGAGGAGGAGCATAGAGGTTGGAGGCAGGCCCACCCTGACCTCGTACTGCTTGGTTTCTGTGTCGATCTCTATCTCAACCGGGACCTTCATTCCGGCGTACTCCTTAGTCTTCTGGTTGATCTCTCCAACTATCCTCCCTATGTCGACTCCTAGCCCGCCGAGGGCAGGCCCTATTGGGGGCCCTGGCGTGGCTTTTCCGCCTTCCACCAGCACCTTGACGACCTTCTTTACCATCTAGATCACCCCTCCTCTGGCCAATGGATCTCCTCTTCCTCGGGAGGCGCCTCCTCTTCCCTCTCCTTAGCTTTCTCCACGAGCTTGACGCTATCTATTGGGAGTTGAACCTCCCAGTCTCGCTCAATGTCCAGCAGCCTTGCCGTTATGAACTTTCTCCCCTTGCCCGAGGGCGGCGATAGCACCATGGCCCTGAACCCCTTGAAGTTGCCCTTGATTATCTGAACTATGTCCCCCGGCTCTATCTCAATCTTCTCGGGCTCGCGATAGAGTAGGGCGTCAATCTCGGACATGGGCACTGGACTCCCTGGCAGCAGCTTTGCTCTCGAAATTCCCCTGACCAGCTTCCGCACGTCGAACTCTCTGTCTGCCTCTAGGAACAGGTACCCCCTCAGCCTGGGGACGAACAGGATAGACTTCACACCTAAGCCTGTGTACTCCGCTTTCTTCGCCAGAAGCTTGATTATGCCTGCCTCTTGCCCTGCAGGAACCTTCACTGTGAAGAAGAATGCCTTGAGCTCCTTCCCCTGCTTCTCCTCTTCGCTCATTTCTGCGGCACCCTCAGATCTGCCCGCCGCCCATCAGCGTGACGGCTAGCTGAATTAAGAACCCCACTATACCCACCAGGAGGAAGCCCAGGAACGTTATCTTAAACACGGTCCAGAGATCGTCCCAAGTGGGTTTCCTAGCAACTTTCAGAGTCCTCTTTATGTCCTCCAACAGCCCCTCGGCCACCAACCTAGCTACCCCCCTCACAATCCTTCTATGCCCAGGTCGCTCAGTATGTCCTCCTTCTTCTTGGCCTTGCTAGGCACCCTCCTCAGCCCAATTCCGGGTCTCGCTGGCTCGAACGGGCTGACTACGGCCTCAGCCTCCTTCTTCACCTCCTTAGCCGCGGGGGCTACCTCCTCAATGTACGGCGACGTAACTCCCGCCACGACGAGAAGCACCTGAACAGTCCCTTCTAAGCCATCTTCTATCCTGGCGCCCCATATCACGTTAGCCTCGGGGTCAAGTGTATCTACTACGGTCTCTACGACCCTCTTCATCTCCTGGAGCGAGAGGTCTGGACCGCAGGTTATGTTGACCACAGCCGCCTTGGCTCCTGAGATGTCTGCCTCGAGCAGCGGGTTCGCCAAGGCATCCTCCACCGCCTCGATAGCCCTATCCTCTCCGTCGCTCTCACCGAACGCGAGGATCGCAGGACCGCCCCTCTCTAGAACCGCCCTCAAGTCGGCGAAGTCCACGTTAATCAGACCTGGCTTGGTGACGAGTTCGACCACTCCCTTGACGGACCTCGCCATGATCTCATCGGCTATCAGGAAGGCCTCGTGAAGAGGCCTGTCACCCACAAGCTCCAATATCCTGTCGTTGTTGACAACTACCACGGTGTCAGAAGCCCTTAAGACGTTAGCCAGCCCCGTCTTGGCTATCTCATTCCGCCTCCGCCCTTCGGCCTCGAAGGGCAGGGTCACCATAGAAACAACCACGGCGCCGAGATCCTTGGCGATCTCCGCTATTACGGGAAGTCCTCCAGTCCCAGTACCGCCCCCAAGGCCTGCCATTAGGAATACCAAGTCGGCCCCGTTCAGAATCTCCTTGATCTCGGGTTCGCTCTCCTTAGCGGCTTCCTCTCCTATCTTGGGATCTCCGCCAGCGCCGCTCCCTCCACACAGCTCCCGACCGAGGAGTAACTTTCTATCCGCGACGCTCTCTAGCAGGTGCTGACCATCTGTATTGGCTGCCACGGTTATCACACCCTCTAGCCCCAGCGCGTTGAGCCTAGTGATCGTGTTGCTGCCAGCACCGCCGACCCCCATTATCACGATCTTCGCCTTTACCTCTTCTAGGAGTTCTCTCAAGTACTGGTCCTCCAGCGCCTCCTTTGCTCGCTCTGCAGGCCTCGTTGGCGCCGCTAGGGCCCTCTTTGCAAGCGACTTCAAACGGATCACCCCTTAAACTATCTCTCGGAACCGCGTAATTCCGCCGCTCATATTAAATATGGTGGTCAGCATTCCGTCGAGCGCGGCGTAGCGCGAAGCCGGTGGGCCCGTAGCTCAGCCTGGTAGAGCGCCGGCCTTGCAAGCCCCCAAGAAAGCCGGAGGTCGCGGGTTCAAGTCCCGCCGGGTCCACCACACTCAACCTCCCCTTGTGAGCATCTGCACGCGGCTGGAGAGAACCTTAATATTGGGGGTGCCCCTCCCAGCATGGTCTGGGCCCGTGGCTCAGCCTGGCAGAGCGCCCGGCTGATATCCCCTCGTGAGGGGCGGACACCGGGAGGTCGCGGGTTCAAGTCCCGCCGGGCCCACCACACACCACGGGTGTCCCTGGTTGAGGTTGTGGATAGATGTGGTAAACGCCCCGCATGTCAGGCTGTTCTACCGCCTGCTAAGGTCGAGGCTGAGCGACGTAGATTCTGTGTTGGTTACAGTCAGGGACTACGGGGCTTTGCGTCAACTGACAGACGCGCTGATATCCCCTATCATTGAGGGGACCGGCGAAGTAGTGTCTGTAGGCGGCAGAGGTGAGAGCAAGATCGAGAAGCTGAAGCTCCACCTCTCACGCATCCTAGAACTCATCGACATAGTAGAGAAATTCAGACCCGATGTGGCGCTCTCGAAGGCATCTCCTGAGATGGCAAGGATAGCCTTTGGCCTGGGAATCCCCTCTGTAGTGGCCAACGACAACGACAAGAGCGTTTATGTGAGTAAACTCTCTTTTCCGCTGGCCAACTCCATCGTGTTGCCCGAGTGCTTTCCACTCGAAGTCGCCCTCAGGGCGGGGGCCGATCCCGCCGCCATAAGGCAATTCAGAGGCGTATTCGAGGTTGCGCACGTGCTATCCCACAGGGAGTGGGGGCCATACGAGCGCGTTGATCTAGATGCTCTCGGACTCGTTCCCAGGGAGTTCGTGGTATTCAGGCCAGAGCCCGTTGGGGCCTCGTACTTGGAAGGCGCGCTAGACGCTCTAAGTTACCTAAAGGCTCTCTTGAACTCCTACGATGTCGTGGTATTTCCCAGGGGCGAGAGACCACCGGAGCTCCACTCCCGTCACAGATTGATCGTGGTAGACTCCCCAATTGACTACCTAGACCTAGTCTCTAAGGCTGCAGCCTTCGTGGGTGGAGGGGGCACCATGACTAGGGAGGCTGCGCTCCTCGGAATCCCATCGGCCTCTGCCTACCCTGGGGAGGAGCCTTCCGTAAACGTCGAACTCGAGAAAGCGGGCCTGGTGTGGAGGCTTAAATCCCCCTCTGAACTGCCTGAGTTTCTGAAGGCTGCGGAAGACAGGGGTAATTGGGCTTCCGCAGCGTTCTCATACTTGGCGAGATGTGAGGACCCGACGGAGGTAATTTGGAGTGAGGCCCTCAAGCTTGTCTCTCGTGAGACTTCTTGACTGCCTTCACTATTAGCTGAATGGATGCATACCATCCAGCAAGGGAGGCTGCCAAGATCGCCAGTCCGACGGCGACTTTGAGGGCTTCTCCAATTAGGCCCCCGGTTGGGGCCCCCCTGACCCACATCTTCACTACCCAGAATCCGAGCATGGTCAGGGCCCACCCTTCGAGGACCAGCACGCATCCGAGGGCCAGACCTCTATCCAAGAATCACCACCCCGGCGTGAACATCAGGAGTGTGACAATGGCCAAGATAGCTGAGAGAGCCGTCAGGTAGTGGGTCTCTCTGACGATCTCCCACTCCTCCTTTGCCCTGTCGAGGGTCAGAATCGCCACTAGCGTGATTGGCGCCTTGGGATCTGGGTTCGCCCTTATCAGGCCCTCCTCAACAACCACAGGCCTCGTGCCGATCTGTCTCCTCTCCTTGAGCCCTCCTATGCTGCTAAGCAGGAAGAAGCCCGAGACCATGAGAGGGAGCATGGCTATCAGGAGAAATGCCTCCAGCCCGTCGAATACGGGTACAGCCGCCAGGGCGGCGCCCACGCCCATCGAGCCAACATTTCCAGAGAAGACCTTAGCAGGATACCTGTTGTAGCGATAGTAAGCCAAGACGGCTCCTAGGAGCACTAGAGATAAGGATACTGTGGCTGGTGAACCTGTTATCGCTCCGATGACAGCGAGGCTCCCGCACGCTATCGCAGCGCTTAGGGGCATCATCCCATTGAGGGCATCAAACATGTTCACGGCATTCGTCACAACGGACATGTAGATTGGGAGAATGCCAGAGATCGTGATGAAGAGGCGGGCTCTACCTGCCACCGGCAGGAGGGGCCTGGGGTGCACAGCGCCCGTCGCTATGAGGGGCAGGGCGGCAGCCAACGTGAGTGCTGGCTTCTTCACCCCCCCTAAGTCCAGCCTATCGTCTAGCGCTCCGATCAAGGCCCCCAGAGAGGCCGCACCCAGGAAGCCACTTATGTGACTGCCGGGGCTGAGCAGCCAGAGCGTTACGCACCCCACGGCGGAACCCACTATCACGGCGAATCCAGCCCCTTCTGGAACCTCTGGCTTTCCTGGCTTGTGGACATCAATTCCGACCAGACCCTTATCTCTAAGCCGTTTTGCAAATCGCTTCGTCATGACGTCGGTAGCAATAGCCGAAGTTATGCCTGCTAGAGCCGCTGGGAGGATGTCTAAGAGCATCCGAGGGACAGCACCCTCTGTTAATTAAAACCGACAGGGAGCGACCTCTGATGTCCCTATCGATTCAACTAACCCTCCTCAGCTTTGCTCTAAGCTTAGTTGCGATGAAACCCTGGCTATCAGCGTGTCTCAAGAAGGGCTGGGTTTCAAGAGATGTTCACAAACCAGGAGACCGCCTCTGCGTTAGCGTAGGCGCGATTCCCCCAATAGGAGCATCTATTGTAGCTCTTACCATCTACTCTTGGCTTGGAGAAGACCCCTCAATCCACTACGTAATGGCGCTGTCGCTATACACGGCCGCGCTCGGTCTCTTCGACGATATAGCTGGGCTCACTAATCTAGAGAAGGTGATCTTGGCTGCCGTTCCCTTCGTCTTCCTGCCACCTCAGGAGAGGATCGTGCTGTGGTTCTCACTCCCGCCCGCACTTTTCCCCGCTTGGTCAGCCCTCATAGGAACCTTCGCTGTGAACGGCGTGAATATTCTAGCTGGATTCAACGGCTTAGAGGCAGGCTATTCCTCACTCGTTGCGGTCACCCTTGCCATCCACGGGCTCCTCTCAGGCAACATCCCGCTAACTACCTCCTGCCTAGTGTTCATGGCTGCTATGCTTCCCTTCCTCTTCTACAATGTCTTCCCAGCCAGGGCCTTTCCAGGGAACGCTGGGACGTTCTATATGGGCGGTTTTCTCGCTGCCGCAGCCTTGCTGTATACCCAAGAGTGGGTTCTGCTGTTGATGCTCGCCCCACACGCGTTTGACTTTCTCCTGAAAGCCCTGCACTGGGGACGAACCTCAGCTAAGGGCAGAGCATCCATCTCGAGCGACGGGACGCTGCGTCCCCCGCCTCATCCCTCTCTGGTGGGCATAATCCTCCGCCTCAAACCCATGACCGAGCCCCATCTTGTGGCAGCGGTCTGGGCCTTGGGAGTCTTGCTAGCCTTGAGTACCTTCCGCCTTCCTCCTCTCATACATTCTCCAGCTTAGGATAGGCTTGCGGGCGGCCATCACCTCGTCCAGCCTACCTACAGCCGTGGAGGTTGGGGCCCCCTTGACGAGTTCCGGGGACTCGTAGGCCTCCCTCAGAGCCTCTTCAAGTGCTCTTATGTAGTAATCAAGCTCTCTCAGGCTGTCAGTCTCGGTTGGCTCCATCATGAAGGCCTCCTCTACGATGAGCGGGAAGTACATGGTCGGCGGGTGCACGCCCCTGTCCAAGAGCCTCTTCGCCACGTCCAGGGCCTTGACGCCGGTATCTCTCTTGAGGGGCTCCAGGCTTATGACGAACTCGTGCTTGCATGGGTCCTCTGCCCCGTACTTAATGGCCACTCCCCTGAGCCGCCTCACCCTACTCAGGGCGTAGTTGGCGTTGAGGACCGCAGCGCCTGAGACCGCCAGCAGACCCTCCGATCCGAGTCTCTTCAAGTATGCCCAGGCCTTGACTACCACTCCGAAGTTGCCGTAGAAGGCCCTGACGCGCCCTATAGTCTTTGGTACTGAGTAATCGAGGTAGAAGCCATTCGCACCCTTTCGAACCACTGGAACTGGTAGGAAGTCCTGCAAGCCTTCTCTGACGCCTACAGCCCCAGCCCCAGGTCCACCAGATCCGTGTGGAGCTGAGAACGTCTTGTGCAAGTTGAGGTGCGCCACATCCACTCCCATGTCAGACAGCAGCACCCTCCCGAGTATCGCGTTGAGGTTGGCTCCGTCGTAGTAGATCAGACCCCCAGCTCCGTGAATGACGTCTGCTATCTCCAACATGTCAGTCTCGAAGAGACCGAGTGTGTTCGGGTTGGTGATCATTAGGCCAGCTGTTCTCTCGCCCGCCGCGGCCTTGAGGGCGCCTAGGTCCACCCTACCCCTCTTGTCGCTGGGTATCTTGATCACCTTGAATCCCGCCATGGCCGCGCTCGCAAAGTTTGAGCCGTGGGCAGAGACCGGTATGAGCATCTCATCCCTCCGCTTCTCTCCAGAATCCAAGTGAAACGCTCGAATGATGAGGGCCCCGGCGAACTCCCCGTGCGCTCCAGCGGCTGGCTGCAGAGTGTAGTGTGGAAGGCCCGTTATGGTTGCCAGCATCTGAGAAAGCTCATACATGATCCTCAGGGCGCCTTGCACGGTATCCTCTGGCTGGTATGGGTGGAGCCTAGTCACTTGAGGCCACGAGGCTATCTTCTCATGAAGCTTAGGGTTGTACTTCATCGTGCAGGATCCGAGCCAGTACGGACCGCTGTCCACCCCATAGTTCATCTCGGCCAAGCGAGAGAAGTGCCTAGCCACCTCAGGAGCTGACAGCGAGGGAAGTCCGAGTTTCCTCCTCCTCAATCGCTCTGGGATGAGCTCGGTTGCGCTGCTTACTCCTAGCTGGTTGAGAATTTCTCTATCGACATTGAACTTGTAGTACCCGTCGCCGTGAGAGAGTTCGAATACCGTTGGCTCTAGCACGTCTGGTCGAGCAGACCACCTAGCCTGCCTGAACCCGGTCATCCCCTACACCTCCCTCAGAGCCTCTACTAGAGCATCCAAGTCGGCCTTGGAGTGTCTCTCGGTCGTAGAGATCAGGGCGCAGTCAGCCAGCTCTGGGTACCACCTACCGACACTGAGGCCAGCCAAGATCTTCTTCTCGAGCAGGCGTCGGCTTATTTCGTCCCAAGGTTTCCTCTCGCTGACAACCAAGAACTCCTTGAAGTGGAACGAGTCGAACTTCGGCGCCGCGTACCCCGGAAGTTCGTCTATTCTCTTCTGCAGGTAGTGGGAGTTGGCTAGGATCTTCTCGCCCAGCGTCCTCATTCCGCTGGGGCCGAGCAGGCTGAGGTAGATGGCGGCCCTTATGGCCATTAGAGCCTCGTTGGTCGTGATGTTTGAGGTCGCCCTCTCCTGCCTGATGTGCTGCTCTCTGGTCTGAAGAGTCATCACGTAGCCTCTAACACCATCTCTCGACCGGGTCATTCCTATTAGCCGCCCCGGCAGTTGCCGAATGAGCCTGAAGTCTTCTCTGACGGCGAATATCCCCAGGTAGGGCCCACCAAAGCTCATGTAGAGTCCTAGAGGCTGACCCTCGCCGACCACGATGTCTGCCCCTAGCTCGCCGGGCGGTCTTAGAACGCCGAGGGCCGACGGATCTACGCCCACCGTGAGCAGAGCCCCAACCTTATGAGCCATGTCTGCTGCGCTCTCTAGAGGCTCCTCCGCAACCCCAAAGAAGTTCGGGTACTCCAAGTAGACCATGGCCGTATCGCTGTCTACAGCGCCTTCTATGGCCTCTAAGGGCGTAACGCCTCTCCTAGCATCATAAGTCAAAACCTCTATGTCTGCCACATGTCCAACGTACGTCTTGAGAACCTCCAACCTCTCAGGGTGAGTGGTTCTCGAGACGACTACGCGTCTCTTGTGGGTGACCCTCAGCGCCATCCTGGCGGCCTCTCCAAGGGCCGTCGACCAGTCGTACAGGGACGAGTTCGCTACGTCCATACCTGTCAGCTCGCATATCAGCGACTGGTACTCGAACAACGCTTGAAGCGATCCTTGAGAGATCTCCGGCTGGTACGGCGTGTAAGCGGAGTAGAATTCCTGCTTTCCTGACAGCTCGTCAACGAGAGGTGGGACGTAGTGATCCCACGTGCCTCCTCCCAAGAAGCATAAGAACTCATGGGCGCCCCTGTTGGTGGAGAGCACTTGGAGGGCGAGGGACTCGACGCTCAACTCGTCCATCGCCGGGCCAATGTCGGGGGACTCCTCTAGGAGCACTTCTTGCGGGATATCTCTGAACAGGTCCCTCAGGTCGGTGACTCCTATCGCTTTTAGCATCTCTCTGATAGTTTCCTCATCCCAGTTAGGAATTAGCTCGGTCTTGCGAAATGCTCGTCCCGAAGACGGGGGGATCTGATCCCTCAACTTCAACCGCCGGCCAGCATGCCGCCGATCATTAATCTAAAGATTGCTAGCTCCGATGGCTCAAGGGCTCTCCTATATGTTTAGAATTTGAACGGTACATCCAATTATAATCGCACAGGTGCTGTGATAAGATTCGCGCAGATACAACATGCCATATTCTCGCGCGGATTGCCTACTCTCCTGCGGACTGGAAATCATCAATATTAGATATATTGCCCCATCTTAGCCTCTAGGATACGTCTAGGGTAAATCTACGCAATCAACTTCTAGGAAGGCTGATTAATCTGGGCTATTCATGCATACTTCATCTTTTTTCTCAAAAGATTGAGAGATACCATATGAACGGATTGGCCTGAACTAAGTTCCTTCAACAGACTATGTAAGTCGACTGCGAACATAACGCTGTTAAGCCTCGTGCGAATGACTTATTTCTCTTGGGAGAAAGTTTCACGCGCCTGCGGGTTCTTCGCCCGCAGGTGGTTGTATGAGTGAGGAGACCAAGATTCGTGAGGAAAATAGGAATGTCTCCTTTTCACCTGCTGTTGTATCTGTAAAGCTCCCAATAAGCCTGTTAAATCAGCTCGAGAAGATCAGGGTTGCCCTGGGGTATCCCACTAGGAGCGAACTCATCAGGGACGCTCTCAGGGAGTTCATACTCAGCAGGCACTCACTCATTGGTGCATACTCGCCAGAGGGAGGTGGTGCATGATGGCAAAGATAGTCGAAGACGCGTTGAGGCTAAGAGGGAGCAGCGCACTCGAGACCCGTGAGGAAGACGATCCGCTGAGCATGATAAGGCGAATAATATCAGATCAGAAGCGAGAAGAGGCGGATGTCCCCGATGTGTACTCCAGCATACTCGGCGACACGTCTCCCGAGGTTGGAGAAGCAAACATAGTCATAGTTGGAGTTGGGGGTGCTGGCTGCAACACGATAAACACGATCATGAAGGTGGGAATAACGGGCGCCAGGGCCGTCGCCATAAATACTGACAAGAAGCACCTTGACAGGACAAATGCACACGTCAAGGTGTTGATAGGAGAATCAATCACTGGAGGGCTTGGAGCAGGGGGCTATCCAGAGATAGGGAGGGCCTGCGCGGAGAAGGATGCCCACTTAATAGCCGACGCCTTGGGAAAGAGACCAGATCTAGTATTCATAGCAGCCGGGATGGGCGGAGGAACCGGCACGGGGGCAGCGCCGGTAGTCGCGAAGATAGCTAAGGACAAGGGCGCTATCGTGATCTCCGTAGTCACACTGCCGTTCAAGAGCGAGGGCAAGGCTAGGATGATGAAGGCTGCAGAGGGCGTCAGAAGGCTGGCGGAGTACTCAGACACGATAGTGACGATATACAATGACAAGCTGCTGAAGTTCAAGGACCTACCGCTCGATCAAGCCTTCGCGGTTGCAGACTACCTACTCGCGATAATGGTCAAGGGAATAACCGAGATAATCACCAAGAGGGCTCTGGTGAACGTTGACTACGCGGACATAAGGGCGCTGATGAGCGTAGGCGGCTTGGCGGCTGTTGGAATCGGCGAGGCTAACGGCCGAGGGAAGGATAGAGTGGAGGAGGCCATACGGATGGCCTTAGAGAATCCACTCGTCAACTTCAACCCAGATGGAGCCAAGGGAGCTATACTGGTGGTGCTTGGCGGTTCTAGCATGACACTCGAGGAGGTTCACAGGGCGGCCGAGCTTGTGTCAAGCAGGCTGTCTCCCGATGCAGTGTTCAAGTGGGGAGCGGACATAGACCCATCGCTAGGAGACAGGATAAGGGTCATACTCCTGTTCTCAGGCATAACGGCGCCGAACATAATCACGCCTCATCCAAGGGAGAGAAGGCGTAGAACCAGGGCTAACCCATTGATTGACGCCCTAGTCGACGGAGATCGAATGGGAGAGGAAGAGTCCAGAGAGAGGATAATGTCCATTGTAGAGGACACGGTACTGAAGATCATGACGTTTTGACCAGCTGTAGACCTCTCCCCAATTTTTCCTTGTTTTTGGTAAAAATTACCTGATTCTGATAACCGTCTCCTCTCTGTAACCTGTTATCACTCTAATGTAGCCAACGAATTTCTCTTTGACATCCTCGTCCAGGTCTAGCCTGAGTTCCCTCAAGTTGGCGATCTTAGAGGGGGCCGAGACGACTATCAAGTCATCTCTACTCAACCTCTCAAGAACCCGCCGGGAAATCTGCTGATTCCCTCTGCCGAGTAAAACGCCCGATCCGCCCACAGGAGAGAGAACCAGCTTAATCGGCCCCTTGTGACGCACGACCAACTGCTCCAGCTCTCGCGCGTTAACGTCCTTAGCCAGCAACCTCCTGCCCAGAGAGACGTCTACACCCAGCGGCGTCTTATTGATTCCCAGCTCCCTCGCCACGAGTAGCACAGTTGAGCCCGGCCCTAAGATGTACAGAGTGTCGTCCGACAGAAGCTCGCTCACGTATTTGGCGATGCCCCGGATGGTCTCCTTCTCAGAGGCGGGCGTTGGCTGCTTTGACAGCTGGATCCTAGTCGGGTCGTCTGGCGTCAGAGCGTATCCTCGCAGCGCGAGGCTCAGCCGACCGGCCCTGTAACTCTCTTCTTCAGCGTCTAATATCTCTGCCAATCGAACACCGACCTTTCCCTGTAGGAAGTCCGCCGCCAGGGATCCCGCCTCTTCTGGGGAGTAGGCAAAGACTCCAGAGAACATCTTCACGCCAGCGGGAATCCCCAAGATGGGGACTTTCTCCCCCACAACTGAGGCTATGTCTGCTGCCGTTCCATCTCCACCGCAGAAGAGGATGAGGTTTACGCCCCTCTGAAGCATCTCTGCAGCCGCCTTCTTGGTGTCTTCTGCCGTGCTGGTGCTCCCCTTTGGGATTTCTAGGATCTCTGAGGGCCCCACTCCCTCAGCCCTCAGCTCTTCTTCTCCCATCTCTCCTCTGGGAGATACTACGGGGATATCTGATATCCTGGAAACAAGAGAGCGTATGGCCCGCCTGGCCCTTCGCGGCGATACAGGCTCAAATCCCATCTCCAGGGCCAACCTGACGATCTCTGGGTCGTCGGTTCCCTTGAAGCCGGCTGGTCCTCCCAGTCCCGCGATTGGATTCACGATGAAGCCCAGCAGTTTCTTCACGAGTTTGATTGCGGCGGCGTCTGCGTTAAAAACTGGTCGCATGTAGTTTGCGGCTGGATATCAGGTGAGAGAATTCAGCGTTCCCCGAGGGCTCGTACTGTTGCACGGCAGGCCAGGCGCAGGTAAGACAACCTTGGCCTCCTACATAGCTCTACAGCTCGCGTCAGCTGGCGGGCGCGTCTTGTACTTTGACACGTCGCCTGCTGGAGATGGGGTCTCGAGACTTTACACCATGACCGAGGATCTGCGTTCTCTTGAGAGTGTACGCGCTGTCAGAGTGAACCCCAGGGCGCTTCGGAGACTGATCATACCCGCCGTCGTCCTCAGGGAGTGTGGCAGCCCGGCGCACCTGATCGTAGATGAACTCTCTTCGGTGTTCTTGGCAGTGGCAGAGACATCCCCTCCAGAGGACAGAAAGAAAAAATCGGCGGCCTATCGCGAGATGCTGTTCATCGCAGCGTTGCTCAAGCAGTACGCCGATACTTATGGTCTGACGTGCGTCGTGGTGGTTGATGACAGCCGAGAGGGACCTCCGGTCGGCGGGCGAGCGCTTCAATCCCTTGTGGGCGGATCACTTCGAGTTGAGGTCGCTGAGGGCAATGTGAGGAGGATCGTGGTAGAATCAGGACCGGGGGCTGGGACGCAGGCGACCTTCCTCCTAACCCCAAGAGGACTAGAGTTCCTTTAAATCAAGGAGGTCCGCCCCTCCCGAATGTAACATGGCGTCGATCACGGTTCTAAAAGAGGCGCTGTGGTTTGTCTTACCAGCGTATTTCGCCAACGCCTCGCCCGTAATCTTCGGTGGAGGCGCCCCCATCGACTGTGGGAGAACTTGGAGGGACGGCAGACCTATATTCGGGAGTAACAAAACTATACGGGGGTTCGCGGCGGGAATACTCGTCGGTACGCTCGTTGGGATTCTGCAAGGGCGGCCGCTCTCAGGGTTTCTCCTAGCTTTAGGGGCCATGATTGGAGATCTCACCGGATCGTTTCTTAAGAGGAGGCTTGGACTCAAGCCCGGGCAGCAGGCGCCAATTTTGGATCAGCTGGGATTTCTCTTGTTCGCTCTGGTCTTAACCCTGCCGGTCGAGCGCCCCAGCACTAATGTAGTATTGGCGGCCGTTCTAATAACCCCCCTGGCCCATGTGGCCTCGAACGCGGTTGCGGTTGTGCTTGGGTTAAAGAGAGGGTTGTAGGGATGGGGTCCGTCAAAGAGTTCCTCCTCTCCAAGGGCCTGCCTGAGTGGGTGGCTTCTAGGGTATCTGAGGCGTTCGGCTCCTTGGAGGAACTCGCGAAGACTCCTCCTGAGGTATTAGCTGAGAAGTGCGGTATAGACAGGGATCTAGCGGCCGAAATAACTCGGCTGGCTGCAAAAGAGGCCATAGAATTCATGCCCGCGTTAGAGTTGACAAAGCGAGCCAAGAGGCTGCTGAAGTTTAGAGTCAGGTCCTTGGACAATCTGCTTGGCGGCGGACTCCCAGAAGGCAGCCTAGTAATGATCTACGGGGAGCCAGGGGTCGGCAAGACCCAGACCGCTCTCCAGCTCTCGGTGAATGTTCAGCTCCCGGAGCGGGAGGGGGGTTTCGACTCCGGCGCTGTGTACTTAGACACGGAGGGCGGTTTCTCTGCGGTCAGGGTAGCTGCCATGGCGCGAGCTAAGGGAATAGACCCAGATCTGGCTCTAAGACGAATAATGGTGGCCCGGGTCAGGACCGTGGAGGCCCTCTACGTAGCTATAGAGAAGTCAGCGGAGCTCGTGAGGTCGGGAGAAGCTGGGTTGGTCGTTGTGGACTCCCTTCTAGCTCCGTTTCGAGCTGAGTATCGAGGTCTCAACATGCTCCCCGCAAGGCAACAGACGATGGCGAGAATGCTGGGTGAACTAAGTAGGCTCGCCGACCTAGGCGCGGTGTGCGTGATAACCAATCACGTGATTGGGAAGATGTCTCCACTAAGACGCTACGGTCCAGCCGGAGGATACACCCTGGGCCACGCGCCCGATCCAATTCTCAAGATAAGGAGATCTGTTGGTAACAGAAGGATAATGAGCATTGAAGATTCCTCCTGCTTACCGCCCGGAGAGGCTCTATTCGCTATACTCCCAGAAGGCCTGGCTGATGTGGGGGAATTCGAGTAAATGTTCTATAGTTTTACAGACCGCTCGGCGCCATGGGTGGGGAGACCTTGGAAGAGGTGCCGAGGGACAGGAGGTACACCAAGACCCACGAGTGGGCCAAGCTCGAGGAAGATGGGGCCAAGGTAAGAGTGGGATTGACGAAGCACGCCGTTGAACAGCTCGGTGACCTAACCTACGTTGAGGTCAAGCCGATCGGTACTGAGGTCAAGAAGGGGGAGGAGATGGGGCTGGTTGAAAGCAACAAAGCCGTCGACCACATATACGCTCCTATAAGCGGAAAGATCGTTGAAATCAACTCCGATGCAGGTGTGATAGAGGAAGGAGGAACGGAGATCACGGGAGAGCTGGAGATCGTATCTGAAGACCCGTATGGGAACGGCTGGATCGCTGTCCTTGAGCCAAGCAACCTGAAGGAAGAGTGGGACACTCTGCTCTCTCCAGAGGATTACGAGAAGTTGCTCTCGGGAGAATCCCACTAGCCTGACGGCTTGAAAGCAGTGTTCCCCATGTTTAACAATCCCCTTTTGAACAAGGACCTGATAGAAGAGAGGGAGTACCAGTTAGACCTGGCAGCTGAGGCGCTGGAGGGTAACACGCTGATAGTGCTTCCTACGGGGCTAGGCAAGACCGTGATAGCCGCGCTCGTGGCGGCAGAGAGGCTTAGTAGCAGGCCCTGGGGGAGAGTGCTGATACTATCTCCAACTAGGCCCCTCGCCCTCCAGCACCTCTCCACCTTTAGGAGGTTGTTAAAGCTCGAAGCTGAATGCTTCCAGCTGATCACGGGAGTTCTCAGCCCCAGTAAGAGATCAGAACTCTGGTCTGGGAGAGGCAGAGTATTCTCAGCTACGCCCCACGTGGTCTGGAATGACATATTGTCGGGTCGTCTTGCGCTAGAAGACTTCGTCCTCTTGATTTTTGACGAGGCCCACAGGGCCGTGGGGAATTACCCCTACGCGAAGATCGCCGACGCCTACGTGAGTTCTGCGAGAGACCCTCTGATCTTGGCTTTGACTGCCACCCCAGGCTCCAGCGAGGAGAGAGTGGGTGAGGTACTATCTTCCCTGAAGATAAACCGCGTGCTGACCAGAAGTCGTGACAGCCCTGACGTCAAACCCTACCTGGCGCCCCTGCGGATTCGGGCTGTGAGAGTCAGGTTGCCGCCTCCCTACGTCGAGGCCCTGAATCTCTTGAAGTCTGAATTCGAGTCCCAGGTCTCCTCGCTGGCTAGCAAGGGACTAATCAGCCTAGGCAGGGAGCCTGCTAGGGTCCCGCTCAGAACCCTGTTAGAACTCCAGTCTAAGCTAGCGGGGAGCGACGACCCAGAGTCTAGATCGGCACTCGCGGGAGTAGCCCTTGCGATCAAGCTCCGACATTTAATGGGAGTGATTGCGTCTCAGGGACCGGAGCCAGCTCTGGACTACCTCAAGCGGATCTCCACGGTCCCCAGAAGAGGGAAGTCTGACAGACTTCTTCTGGGACTCGAGTCGACCAGAAGACTCTTAAATTTGCTGAAAGAAGCCCCTCCTCACCCCAAACTCGATGCGCTACGCTCTATTATAGCGAGGAAACTAGGAGCCTCGGCAGAGGCCAGAGTGATAGTCTTTGTCAACCTGAGGGAGACAGTAGAATCCGTCTATCGCTGCATATCCAAGATACCAGGGGCCAAGCCAGTGAAGTTCTACGGACAGGCCGCCAGGGGAGGAAAGAAGGGTATGTCTCAATCCCAGCAGAAGAGGGTACTTGAAGAATTCGCCAACGGCAGCTACAACGTGCTAGTAGCCACTAGCGTGGCTGAAGAAGGATTGGACGTTCCAGAAGTAGACCTCGTGGTCTTCTACGATCCGGTTCCCTCAGAGATCAGGCATATACAAAGAAAGGGCCGCACCGGGAGAGGCCGCCCAGGCGAGGTGGTGGTCCTCCTGACAGAGGGTGTGGAGGAGGGAATGTTCTGGAGGGCCGTCAAGAGGGAGAAGGCCATGCCAAAAGTCGTGGTTCGACCGCCCACACCTCTCACGGAATTTGCCGACGAGGGAAGAGAGGCTGACAAGAAGAAGTCACAAGAGGTCGTGGTGAAGGTTGACACGCGCGAGCTTCAGAGCCCAGTCGTCAGAGAGCTGTCGGCGATGCCGGATGTCAGGCTGAGCGTAGTGAGGCTTGAAGTAGGCGACTTCGTCGTTAGCGACCGAGTGGCGATAGAGAGGAAGGCGGCAGATGACCTCGCCTCCTCTCTAATTGACGGGAGGATATTCGATCAGGTCGCGCGAATGCGCGAGACGTACGAGCGCCCGATCTTGATAGTAGAGGGGAGGGATCCCTTCCGGCCAGCTGGGAGGGCCGTGAATCCAAGATCCCTCATGGGGTTGATATCCACGCTGGCTCTGATGGGCCTGCCGATTATCTGGACGAAGACCCCTGAGGACACAGCCCAGATAATTAGACTCATTGCGAGGAGAGAGCAGATTGAACGCAGGAGAAGGGTATCTATAAGAAAGGCCCCCACTAGGAGCCTGAAGGAGGATATGGAGAGGGTTCTAGCCTCCGTCCCAGGCGTGGGCATCGAGACTGCTCGGAAACTCCTCAAGCACTTCGGGTCGCTGAGAGCCGTCTTCAACGCCGAGCCCGATCAGCTCGTTGAGGTTAAAGGCATCGGCGAGAAGTTAGGGAAGTTCATAGCTGAGTTCTCTAAGATGAAGTACGAAGAGGGGGGTAACGAAGAAGCTTGAGGTACTCCTTCAGGCTCTGGCAGGAGAGGACAGGGTGGGTTAAGCTAACCTCTTACCTACTCGTGGCTCTCTCGCGGATCAACGGCCTAACTGATAGGGTACTCGTTCAGCCAGGGCACTCCCCCCCTATACGCGCCGTTAGGGAGTTCGTCGTCTCCAGAGTGGTAGGCGGGAGGGAGATCGTATTCGACTCGGGGGCTGCTCTTAGCGCCATATACCACCTAAGACACTCAGAGCCCGAGCAGAGTGCGGAGTTCCGATTCAGAGTGACTATAAAGTACTACTACCGCACTGAAGGGGGGAGAGTCGTCACGCTGAGATATGATCGGTACGAGCTCACTCTGGAGGGAGGCAAAGAGGGAGTGTTCCTAATAGTTCAGAAGCTCAGCGGACTTGCGAGGACAGATCCTCTCGCGTTAATTCAGATAATATTGGATGAGGCTCAGGCGGCCTCAGGGATCCCCAGACCGATCAACGTTTCCCTCGAGAGACCTGATAGTCCTTGATGACCCTCTGTATGACCTCAATAGTCTCAACCACCTGCTTGATTGTTGAGACTACCTCGTAAAGCTCTTCTTCGCTGGAAGTTCCAAGCCTCTGCATCTCTCGGCTGAGCGTTCTGATCAGAGCGTCGCGTAGTTCCATCAGCGAGTACATTGCTCTGGCTTCGGCGGCCTCCTCCTCAGAAGAGACGAGGATGTACTTCGTGCCGCAAACTGCGCATATCACCTCACCCCCTGCTTGGAATAGGGGAGAACCACAATTCGGACAAGTTTCTGACAGCATCTTCCAGCCGCGCTTTAAGGCTTCGGCCAGCTTGGCGGCTTTATCGTCTTCCTTGCCCTTGCTCATCAACCTAGACCGCCCCGAGGGTCTTTAAATATGAAACAGTCAAACATTTTGAACCGTCCCTCTGATTAGACTAGGGGAGGTGGGTCCTATGACGAGAAAGACTTCTTCGAAGAAGGCGGAGTATGAGAAGTGTATTAGCGATGCCATTAAGATGTTAGACCGGATTTCGCAAGATAGAGGAGTTCCTAGAAACATTAGGAAGGCCACCACGGAGGTGATAGATGCCCTGAGAGACGAATCCCTCAGCTATGGAGTCAGGGCTAGCAAAGCTATTTCCTTACTCAACGAGATAATAAGCGACATTAACATGCCTCCTCAGACGAGATCACAGATCTTGCTGGTGGTGGGGCTCCTCGAGAGGATTAAGGACTAGGCGCCAAGAATATATTGGCAACCAGGGCATCAGTGCCCTTGGTGCCGGGGTAGCTCAGACTGGGAGAGCGCCCGGCTGAAGGCGGGCGCGTCAGATACCGGGCGGTCGTGGGTTCAAGTCCCACCCCCGGCACCACACAATATCATGCAATTTGAAGCCAGAAGATCATTGCCTGAGCAGGGTTTTGGTGATCCTCTGCTTCTTTATGGGCCGAGACCGCAGGAAGCCACCAATAAAAAGAGGCTTGGGGCGTCTTTATCTTCAATTTCAGCGCTTTTTCAAGGGGGCGCTCACTTTTCTACAGTTGGGTAAGAATTAGGGAGATGGGCAAGGGCAAGGAAGATAGTCTCCCACCAGAAACAGTAAGGGGTATTATTTCATCCTATGGGATTAGGAAGGTATATACTTGTAGAAGTGAAGAAGAGTCTTGGGATACAATTTGGAGGTGGTTATGGTTTACAAGAGAAATTTGGATGGCTCGATATTGGGAGAACACTGAGAAGGCTCTGCGACCATTATTTCCTTTACTCCATAGTTTAGATGTTGGTTCTATATTGGATAGCTCTTGTGGACTTGGCTTTAAGACTGTAATGTTTGCTAAAAGAAATTATGAGGTCGAGGGCTCCGATCAGAGTGCGGTAGCTATTAAATACGCATCAATACTTGCAGAAGAACAGGGTTTTAAGATAAGGTTTTTCCGTTCTAGATTCGACGAGTTAGGTAGAAAATGTATGCGTAAATATGATTGTGTGTACAGTGATTATTTTGATGAACTAAGGACTCATGATGATTTAAAGGCATCAGCTAGAGGAGTATGTTCCATACTTAATGAATGTGGGAAATTCATATTTTGCAGCCCTTCTCCTGAACTGGAAAGGGCGGCTCTCAAAGAGCTGACTGAGAAGGAATGGCGTAGGCGAAGGAAGTTTAACATAGATCGACCATTTGAAATGAAAGGATTGCGAGTAATACATATTGAGGTTCCCAATAAAACGGTTGAGGGTATACTTGAAAACCATGTTTTCGTAATAGAGAGGGAGGGAGTTAGGTGGGCTGAAATAGCCTCTATAATGAACCCCAGGATTAAGTGGACATTTAAAGATTATATGAACGTGCTTGAAGAAGTTGGTTTTAGTGTGGTTGAATCCATTGAAAAGGAAGAAAATGAAGTGTTTATTATAGCAGTGAAGTGAATAATTATTGATGTAAACCTACTCGAAGGCTAAATGATTCAGTGCGAATTGAGGGGATTTTAGTGAAATAAATGGCGAGAGACCAAGAACTCTCTTAAAAGATTAAGGTATGTGGTTATGAGGCGCGAAGTTCAAAGCATTCGAGAGCTATGGAATACGTGGAAAGAGAAGCTTAGAGAAGAGCCAAAGCCACCATGAAAAAGACCCGAAATTGAATCATGGTGCGGGGGGTGGGATTTGAACCCACGCGGGCCTACGCCCACCCGGTCCTGAACCGGGCGCCTTGGACCAGGCTTGGCTACCCCCGCCCTAGACTTTAGGGGGTAGTGTTTAGATCGTATTAAAACCTTGGGAGAGTAAGGAGGTGATCGTTTGGTGCTCCGGCCGGGATTTGAACCCGGGTCTGGGGCTCGAAAGGCCCCTATGCTTGGCCTGGCTACACCACCGGAGCACCAAGAAGCAAGAGAACTGACTCGCGATTTAAAGGTTGGCGACTCATATGGAGACTCCCAGCCTGTCTTCGAGCTTCTCCCTGAGGTAGCTAACGAATAGCTCCTTAAGCCGCTTGGCTGATGGACTCATAGCCTTGAATATCTCCAGCTCCGCCTTCTTCTTGTTCTTTAGGAACCACTCATTCTCCCTCTGCCAGAACGGATGCTGCAGGTTTGGCAGGTCTACGTTGTCCATCGCGGCCTTCAGGTCCGCTGGCGTCAGCGGCTCGAGAGCGAACTGATAGTCCTTGAAGAAGCCTGTCTCTATGTCTTCCGCGATGATCCCTATGAATCTAGCCTCGGGAGCCGCAAGATCTGGTATGTGAGCAGAGCTTATGCTGTTGTAGACCACTGTGGCCGCGATCCTCAGAGACCACGGAGAGAAGTCTGTCAGTATCGCTATCGGCACGCCCTCATCGGACAGCATCCGGAGGAAGCGTCTCATGCTCCTAGACGCCTGACCCTTCAGAATGGCAATCCCCAACTTGTACTCTTCTGGAATTCCAAGCTCGATCATGTTCTTTGCCGGGCCGACCTTCTCGACCGCCACGACCGCCTTCACACCTATCCTCTTGAACTTGATGTTCTCTGGCCTGGGCGGCACGGAGTATCCCATCTCCCCGACCCTGTCCGCCCTGATTGTGCGCCCAGTCATGTCTACAAGCTCTATATCTCCGTAGATCCAACCCCTTGGGTCGCTGGTAATGGAGAAAGCCTCTCTCGGCATGCCCAGGATGAGCTCCATGAGCACGATTCTAGCGTCCGTCTCCCTCTGGTCCTCTGGGAACAGGGTTCCCTTGAGCCTCTCCACCTTGTGCAAGTAGTAGAAGTCCCTCTTGGTCATTGTGAGTCCGCTTTGCAAGTGGTCAAGCGCCTTAGCGAGGCCGTAGAGAACTCCGGCGAGCGTCTTCGCGCTCTTAACTTTGCTGCCCTCTATCTCGCTGAACGTCTTAGGCCTGAAGATGTATCCGACGTCTTCTCTGAACTCTATGTTCCCCTTGGAGTTTGGAGGGTATCTTATCTTCGGAAATTCTCCCTTCTCCAGAGCCTCTGCCACTCGCTCAGCTACCTCGAGTATTCTCTGCCTGACTTCCTCGAGGGACTCCGCTCTATCAGCTCTCGCTGGCACCTCCAATCACCCCCATAGATTCTTCTATTCTGGCCTTCTTGGCGAGCTTCTTGAGTAGAGGCTCTACCTCCGGCCTCTCGCCGGTCAACTCTTCCAGCACCTCAGCAATCAGCTTGTAGTACCGGGCGAGCATCTCGAGTCTCCTTGCCGCCGACTGAGCGCGCCGCTTCCTGCTCAGGTATATCCTCAGATCTCTGGCGCAAGCCCTCCATCCGAGCTCGACCTCCCTGGCCAGCTCGGGCTTGTTCGCTATGAACTCCTTTCCGACGGTCTTGAACGGTACCTTAGTAGATACCACGTGGAAGAACAGGGCTATGGGCTCTTCCTCCAAGGACTTTATCCCGTAGACAGACCAGTTTATCCTCTTTGCAACGAGGTACGACACGTCGCTGCTGACGTCGTACAGTAGAGGGATCCTGTTGGCGAATCTGTAGAGCTGAACTTCTCCAGCGGGCTTAATATCTCCGCCGTAGGCTATCGCAGTCTCTACTATGACGGGGTGGCCTTCTACAACCGCGGGTGGACGCTGAACGGCCTTCACGAACTCTGGTCGCAGCTCCTTCCTGATGCCCTCTTCCCAGAGTTCTGGGCCTAGGGGAGACAGCACGCTCGGGTCAGGGGGTAGGTAGTTATCGTAAGAGACCAAAGCCCGGAACAGGAACTCGAGCTGGCGATCATCTAACTTCTTGGGGTTTAGATCTGGGGACAGTCCCGCCCTCTTCAGGATCTCTCTGGCCGTCTTATCTCCAACGCGCTGGAAGTGCGTGGTCAGGAAGCTCACCAACTTCCGAGTCCTCGTAGTCTCTGAGAGCCTCTTCAGGAGTTCGAAGTCTATCCCCTTCGGATGGAACTTCGTCTCCTTTGGGGGAGGCGGGATCTGATCGGTAGTTCGTGAGAAGTAGAAGAACAGACCGTCTGGGTCGATGAACATTATGTCAGCGTAGGGCGTGACGATTGCCGTCTGGTGGAGGTAATCTATGATTTTCGGCCTGGCCCTCTTGTAATTGCCCTCAAAGTAGAACTCAACGGTGGTCATGGAGTCTCTGGACACGCCAGCCAAGATTCTCTTACCCAAGATTACGGGCTCATTCCTCTGTATGTCGATTTTCATCGTGAATTCATAGAGCGGCGAGCCTTTTCGCCCTGATATCACTTTGAAGGGGCGGTTTGTGGTAATCTGCCCGTACAATAGAGCCATGGTGCCTCCCAGTCCAAAGGTTCCTCTGCTCTGCATCAGCCTGTACTTAGAGCTGACGAAAACCTTCCCGAAGGCTGCAGGCACGTCTTCTGGGCGGAGGCCTATCCCGTTGTCCCTAACCCTGAGCAGGTATATCGACGTACCATCGCTCTGGCCGCCTCCCACATTCTCTAAGGTCAGCATAACCTTCGGCGGCCTACCTGCGAGCTCACAGGCGTCTAGGGCATTCTCGACGAGTTCTCTCACTGCGGTGTAAGTGGCTCTAACGGGATTGTCAAACCCGGCCAGCGATCTATTTCTGTAGAAGAAGTCTGCAGCGCTTATCTGTTCGAGTTCCGCAACGTCTGGGCTCATTCTTCACACTCCCCCGCCTCACTTTCCTCCTTTCTCTTCCGAGAGGCCCTCGCCTCTCTAAGTATCATCATCTGCTCGAGCGCCTCCCTCTCTCTCATCTCGGCGATCTTTCTCTCCATCCGCCTGTACGCGGTGGAGTGTCTTGATCCCGAAGCCAAGGCGATAATTGCCTCCTTGGCCGGGAGAATATCGTAATACCTGCCGATGATAGCCGCGGTGTGGCCGTATATTGATATGTTGGTCCCAGTTCTCCTCTCTATGTACAGTCTAGCCTTCCCTCCCTCCCCAATTAGGCGGCCTCTTATCCGCTGGAGGGCGTTCTTACTACTTCCCACGAAGTCTCTGAGGTCTACAATCTCGAGGACGTAATCATCGTCCAGAAGCTTGAGCGCCTTATCTGGGGCAAAGCCTCTACCAATAGCCTGGATGATTGACTGCAACTTATGCGGCATGAGGGGATCTTCGGGAGGCTTCTCAAACACGATCGTTACCTCACCAGTCCCGCTGTCCACGTGAATCTTGGCCCCGGTGAGGCGCTCCAGCTTCCTGCGTGTGGAGCCTGATTTGCCGATGAGGGCCCCCACTCTGTTCTTCGGGATCTTGATTTTGAGTTCAATCTTCAAGAGCCTCACCCCGCCTCCTCAAGAAGCTCCTCTACAAACTCCCAAGGATCTGGGCCGCTTATACCGAATCTCACGTTGAAAAATCGAATAACCCTCTCCACGTCTCTTCGAAGCAAGGCTTCAGCCATTGGATGTACTGTGACGACCGCCTGGGAGACGTCTATGATCCAGGGCAGGTCTCTCCAATACATGATGTTGTACTCGCTCAGGTCCCCGTGCACCAACTCGGCCTTCAGGTAAGCGGCCCTTATGCCGGCGAGTATATCTTCCATAACCCCACGCGGGTCTTCGAGTTCCCTTATCTCCCTAAGGAGAGGAGCGGGAAAACCCTCATCTCCAATAAACTGCATAACGAGTACGTTTCCCACAACGTCTATCGGCTTGGGGACGCGGACACCAGCTTCGTGCATTCTAACGAGATTTCGGAACTCTTTCTTAGCCCACAGCCTGATCAGCCTATCCCTGTCCTTGACGGGCACGAACCTATAGTCGCCGACTATGTAGTCTAGGTACTTCTTGAAGTTCGCAGTAGCCACTCTGTATACTTTGATCGCTACTTCACCCTCCCTGCCCCTACCCGCCATGACGACAGCCTCCTTCCCAGCACTCACGATCCACGTTATGTCATTTAACACTCCCTTATTGAATAGTTTTAACAGAGATCTTACCGTTCTCGTATCGAAGACTAGCTGTCTCACCTTGTAGTATTCTTCATCCTTAACCTTCTTAAGGCGCTTCTGGTATTCCTCCTCCATCATCCTCTCTAACTTACGCTCGATCTCCTCGTAGCCCTCGCGGGGCCTAGAGGACATCTTCCATCATCGCCCAAGATCTGTCGATGTAGCCCTTCTCTATCAGCCACTCTACCTGAGCCCTGTCATACCTGACGACTATGTCCCCTCGGTCCCTCTTGAAGGGCCATATGGAGACTAGCACGATGTCGCCCCTCTTGATCCAGTGCCTCTTGCCCCTGAGCTTGCCACGCACTCTAGCTATCCTGACTATCCCGTCGGAGCACTCGACCCTGAAGTGACCCTTGCCCACGGGCTCCAGCACTCTGCCGAATACCTCGAGATCCTCATCCGCTGGCAGCAGCTCTTCCATCTCAGCGTCTAGCGAACTCTCAGGTTTCGAGGCCCTCTTCGACATGGGTCTCCTCCTCCGCCGGAATGACTTCTTCCTCTTCTTCCTCCCACGCCTCCTAGCTGGCAAGTTTAACGCCGCCTTCTAAAATATTCCCTCAGACCTTGGGAACCGGAGTTTCGGCCCCACAGGCCATACACTTCTGCATGAGGGTTCTCTTCACTTTCACAAGCTTCGTGTCCGGCCTTCCACATATTGGGCAGATTACGTACCTCTCTATGAACC
>DRBY01000094.1 GCA_011042755.1 Thermoproteota archaeon
GGTGGGGCATGCTGGCGGGACTGCTGAGGGTTAAGAAAGTCTCAGAAGTCCTCGACATGATGAGAGACGTCGTCAGGAAGTTGGTGGTGCTGTATGGGGAGGAAGAAATCACTCAAGTTTGATAAGAAATACGTCAAGCAGATCTTAGAGGGCGAGAAGGTCACAACCCTCAGGAGAACCACCAGGCTAAAGCCAGGAGACGTAGTCGACCTCGTGGCGGGTGGCGAGGTCTTCGGCGAGGCCATGGTTACCGACGTCAAGAGGGTGAGGCTCTCGGCCCTTACGGATGAAGAAGCTAGGAGAGACGGCTTCGAATCCAAAGACAGGCTCATCAAGGAGCTCAGGAGGATCTACGGGAAGAAAATCGAGAAAGAAGACCAGCTCTGGATGATAGAATTCAGGCTGCTGAGCGGGGAGTCTGAGGAGGAAGAGTGATCTTGGGGGCCTCAGATGGATCCGGGCACCCCACCGATGTCGGCGGGCCTAGCGAACACTCCTCATCGGCCCCAGGCAGATGATGAGGTGGCTCGGCAAAATTAATCCTTCTCCTCGCAGCAGACGGCTCAGAATCTCCGTCAGGGATGAGTAATTCCTCAGAATCCCAGATTTTATTAAATCCCGGTGTTTAGTAGTTCTAATGACTGGTGAAGACGTCAGGAGAAAGTTAAAGAAATTAGAAGAAGCCTTTAGAGAGGGAAGAATTTCAGAGGAGACTTATGAGGAGCTAAAGGAGAAGTACAAGGCAGGTCTAACGGCTTTAGAGGAGAATGTGAGGGTAAGGGAGGCGTTTAGCCTTCCAGAACACATCAAAAGGTTGCAGATGGAGGGGTTGATCGTCGCAGCAACTGTTCAGAAGGAGGGGCCAAGTGCCCCAAGGAGGTGGAAGCGGACAAAGTGGGACCCCAAGGTCTACGTCAGGAACGTTGCGGATGCCATTCTCTACGGAGGCTTTTCCTACTTCAGAAGTGGAGATTGGGGTTTTCTGAAGGAGGCGGAATAAAGAAGAAGTTCATGATAGGCGAATTCGTGGCGTCGACATGGGTTCTTACGGGCCCAAATTCTAGGAAAACCATGGGAGAAGGGATGTGGGTGCCAGCAGAAGAAGGCCTGACCTTGGAACAGCTCTACGAGAAGCTCAGGTCTATGACCGAGAGGGCTAAGGAGACTAGAGTGGAAGACCTGATAGCCCATGCTTACGCTTGTCACAGGGCAGGAGACGTGTGGATAGCCACCTCCTCGACTATGGGCCCGAGGAAGATGAGCGAACTCCCTTATGCCTACTGGTCGGTGACTCCCATCCTAGTCTAGCTAGTTTCTGTTAGGAGGATTGAGAATCAACACGGGGCGTCGTTTAGGCCAATTTCCAGTCTATGAGAGGCTCAAACTATTCTGTAGATGATGATTCGCTGGCCTTACTGATCCAAACGACTTATCCTTTTTGTAAGTTAAAAAATCGTTCATTTTATCCTGACTGCGTTACCATCTTTCAGAAAAAGTCATGGTAACGGAAATCCCGAACTAATTAAGGGTTGCGCGAACTCGGGGCCGTGCGGTACCTAGAGCCGCAAGAGACGCACGTAAGCGCGTCACTCAGGTCGTCCACCACTTCCTCTTGAACTTCTCCGACGGCAACTCGACCCTGCCCTTTGGTTCCTCCCATCCAGCGTAGAAGAGTTCCCTATTCAGTCTCGCGAGCCTCTCGGCCATTTCTCGGGTCATCCTCTTCCCGAGTTCTTCCCATATTCGACTTATGACGATAGATACCTCCGAAGGACTGACCCCGAAGTTGCTCTTGAGGCAACCTAAGCACCATTTCCAGGTCTTCTTCCCTTTAACATAGGCCCGAATCACTCCTCGAGCGTATCTGAACCTAAGCTTATCAAAGTTCAAGTTCTCACCTACGTCAATTGTCGATCTAGGTCTACTTAAGCTTTATCACAGAGAACGATGATACGACCTCCGTTCCACCTCCTGAAAGACCAGTATGTCTTCATGCCTCACGCGCGACTTGATCCAAGCCGTACCTCCTCTTTATGAGCGCTATTACCGGCTTTAGGACCTGCCTCACGACCCACCTCAGGGCTTCAGATCTTGCCACGACTCGAGCGATTGGCGGGGAAACCATGTAGTAGGTTCTGACTAGAAGCCTGCCGAGGGAGTTCTTCAACAGGACCGTGTCCCTGTAGAACCTGAGAATGCAGAGCTCGGCAGCCATCGGGGTGCCGAACGCGGCCGTCGCTATGAAGCAGCGGGATATTTTGATCTCAAACGTTCGCTCGAGCAGCTTCTCCCCAGAGGCTATTATCGTCACGTTCAGGAACACGCACTTGCCACCGACTGGAGGGCTCACTATCTTGACTGAAAACGTGTTTGGGCCGGGGAACAGGTCTCTCAGCACCTTCTCCTTGCTGACGAGAGGATGCCACGCTTCATCGTACAGGATGTGCCTGGCTCTGGCGGCGTGGATGACCCTGTCCGACCTGTTGACTACGGTGTAGCTTATCTGGAGTTCCCGCCCTCGCTTGACCTCGCGCACGAAGTACCGGAAATCCGTAATCAGCAGCTCTCGCGGTCGGGTCTCTGAGTAAAGCCTCCTGAGTGCAATGCCCTCGTACTCCTCGAACTCAGCTCGCTCTCGGGCTTGCTCTCTCAGCAGGCTCTTGAGCTTGGGGAGGTCCCAAAGCTCTATGTTGGTCGACTTCGCGTAGCGTATTGCTCCCTCGGTGAAGCCCGAGGTTGAGACTATGATCCCCTTCTCGATGCCGAGGTCTTGGATCTCATCCCTCAGCTTCATCACGGCATCCTTCATGACGGGGGAAGCGTGGCGCTTGCACTCGACGGCAACCCTAACCTCGCCTAGGGGGGTCTCGTAGGTCGCCAAGACATCTATCTCGTGGCTCACGCCCGAAACTCCAGTCAATCTCACGTTTCTCTGAACCCTGTACCCTCTGCTGCTGAATATCCCCGCTACGACCTCCTCCAAGTCCCGCCAATCAAGCGCGCGTTCGCGTCTGTGGCTAGGCCGATGGGGCCTATCCATCGAACATTAGTGTGGGTGATTCCTTTTAGTGTTCACGCGTGAATTAAATCAACCATTTTCGCGTGAGAGAGTATACCTTTTCTCTTCGATCTCAAACCAGATCGCCTCCACGGGAGAGAGCTGCGTCTCAAAGGCCTTCCTGAAGTTCAGGGTTCATAGAGTCAATTTCATCCACCTTCCTCAGGGCCAGCACCTTCGACTTCAGCGAGCACGCTGGTACTCGGGGGCTCATGCCAGAGGCCGACTTCGGGAAGGACATAGCCTTGTCATTATGGTATATTCACTCTGCTCAGATCGATTATGTCCTCTAGACGAATGTATATCACAGTAAGCCGTGTTTTCAGAAGCCAGTTCCCCAAAATGCCATGAGATCTGCCGGTTTAGGCCATTCTACCAGCGTAGAAGGGTACTCGCTCCAATGTGTCAATCTTTTTAATAAAAGATTGAGGCGTCCGCGAGGTGCCCGCGTATGGGAGACTCTATTCCGCCTGCTGAGGAGATGTACCTGATTACCGGGGGAGCTGCGCCTTCTGAGATGAACCCCTGGCTCAACTTCCTGAAGCTGCTGGAGAGATCCGCCAAGACCATGAATCTAGAGCCGGGTTACTACAGGATCCTCGCCACCCCCAAGAGGGTCTTGGAGGTCCAGCTTCCCGTGAAGATGGACGACGGCAGGATTGAGGTCTTCGTCGGATGGAGAGTGCAGCACAACGACGCTAGGGGGCCGTGCAAGGGTGGAATAAGGTACCACCCGGCCGTCAACGAGGACGAGGTTAAGGCCCTCGCCGCCTGGATGTCCATCAAGACCGCTGTGGTCGACATCCCCTACGGTGGCGCGAAGGGAGGCATTAGGGTCGATCCACACAAGCTGAGCATAAACGAGCTTGAGAGGCTCACCAGGAGGTACACCTGGGCCATAGCCCCCATAATCGGCGTCGACATCGACATACCGGCTCCTGACGTCTACACAAGCCCCAGGGAGATGGCCTGGATCTACGACACCTACAGCCAGATCAAGGGCTATCCGGAGCCCGGCGTCATAACCGGCAAGCCTCTCGAGGTCGGAGGCAGCGAGGGCAGAAAGGAGGCCACAGCCAGGGGTCTGCAGTACACGGTTGAGGAGGCTGTCAAGGTCCTCAACATCGACCCTAAGAGCGCGACCTGCGCCGTGCAGGGCTACGGAAATGCTGGGTACTTCTCAGCCAAGTTCATGCATGAGCTGGGCATGAAGGTCGTCGCTGTGAGCGACAGCAAGGGCGCCATCTACAACCCGGATGGCCTCGACCCTGACGCGGTACTCAAGCACAAGAGGGAGACCCGCAGCGTGAAGGACTTCCCAGGCGCCACAAACCTCGACCCCGATCCGAAGGTGGCCAACGCGAAGCTGCTCGAGCTTGACGTCGACGTGCTCATCCCCGCCGCCATAGAGAACGTGATAACCAAGGAGAACGCCGACAGGATAAAAGCCAAGCTCATTGCTGAGGCTGCCAACGGACCCACCACGCCCGAGGCCGACCTGATCCTCCACGAGAAGGGCATACTGGTGATACCCGACGTGCTGGCCAACGCGGGAGGCGTCACCGTCAGCTACTTCGAGTGGGTGCAGGCCAGAACCAGGGAGTGGTGGGACGTCGAGACCGTCAGGCAGAAGCTCAGGGCTAGGATGACCAAGTCCTTCAGGGACATCTACAACCTACGCAACGAGAAGAACATCGACATGAGGACTGCCGCCTACTGGCTCGCCATCGACCGCATCGTGGCCGCGATGAGGGCTCGCGGCATCTGGCCGTGAGCCGCCCCAACCCCCTTTCACTCAACTTTTTGTCGTGTCACTCGCAGTAGAATCTAAAATGGATCCTAGGGAAGACCTAGCCCGTATCGCGAGGTTGCTCTACGCCAGAGGGCTCATCACGGCAGCAGGAGGGAATTTGAGTGTGAGGATCTCAGACGATCTGTTCTGGATAACTCCCTCCGGCCCTCATAAGGGGGGTCTCAGCCCCTCTGACATGGTGTTGATGAGCACATCTGGGGAGGTAGTTGAGGCCAGCCTAAGGAGGCCGTCGTCTGAGTGGAGAATGCATGCAGCTATCTACAAAGTGAGGAGTGATGCGAAGGCTGTGGTTCACGCGCACGGATCTCTGTCTACTACTCTAGCCACATTGATCGGGGGAATTACACCTTTAAGCGAGGAGGGCGTGATATACTTGGGCGGCAGGGTTCAGGTAGTTCCGTGGAGGAGAGCGGGCACTTGGGATCTAGCAAATGCCGTAGCTGAAGCTCTAGAAGACTCAAACATCGTGGTGATAGAGAGACACGGCTCGGTTGCAGTGGGCCCTAACTTAGAGGTCGCTTGCGCTAGAGTTGAGTCTCTAGAAGAGGCAGCAGAGCATCTGCGTGCTGTTCTCAGGTCTGGCCGCGGTGGATGGAGGTCAGTTCTCTGGCCTTAGGATGACAACCTCGCACGCCTTCACCATATCTTTGAACTTCTCTGCATCTCTTTTTGACCCCGCAACCGAGCCGTAGTGCATTGGGATTGCTACCTTGGGTCGGATGATCTCTGCGGCCTTGGCCGCCTCTTCAGCATCCATGACGTAGGTTCCGCTAACTGGGAGGAGAGCAACATCTACCTCGAGTTCTTCCATCTCCGGAATAAGGTCTGTGTCGCCTGCGTGGTAGACGCGAACTCCTGAGAGTTCCAGTATGTAGCCCACGTAATCTTTCTCCCTCGGATGGAAATTCTTCCGCGCTGGGTGAACGTTGTAGGCTGGAATGGCCTCGATTATGGCCCCCTTAACCTCGAGCCGTTCCCCTGGCTTGATGGGTATCCTCTCTCCACCCAAACTCCCGAGCTTCTTTATGCAGCTGGGGGGCGCCACTATCGTGGTCTGAGAGCCCGATATCTTCTTGACATCCTCTCTCGAACAGTGATCATAGTGATCGTGCGTGATCAGCACGAGGTCGGCTGTCGGCCCGCCACCTATCACGTAGGGATCTATGTAAACAGTCATCGTGTCGGAAATCCTGAAGGCAGCGTTGCCCAGCCAGACAATCTTGAGCGGGCCATACTCGTACAAGAAAATCTCCCCATGACTTAGTTGATGCAATCGTCTATTTAATCAAGGTGACGGAGGGCGGTCCCCTGAAGCCCAGGCAGCTCAACGGCCGGAGCCTCGCCGCCGGGAGTAACAGGTCATCCCACCCTCCGAGCCCGCGCTGGCGGATTCCAAGATAAATACGCTGGAGTCATCCCTTCAGCTGACGCTCGGCTCCGAGCACGTGCGATTGAAGTGATTCATCCAAGCAGATGCTCTGGCTGGGATGGCTACCAGCTATATGGCGGTATCTCGTCTTTCTTCTCTTCCTTGGCTTCAGCTTCTTCCTTCTTCATGACTACCTTCAACTCTGCGGCGCTGAGCAACCTAGACGAAACGACCGCTGGGGATATCGTTCCCGCCAGGACCAAGACGCTCGGACGAGACGAAAGCTCTTTCAAGGTTTGAGTGACCTCTGCGGCAAACGCGTCAAAAGCCTTGCTCGTCTCCGCATCCATGGTCGTCTTAATCAAGTCGGTCGGCAGTAGGAACTCGACCCCCTCTATGTAGACGACAGCCGGGCCCTTGATCGTATCCGCCAAGGACGAGAGTTCCGTGAGAACCCCCTTGAAGTTCGACCTTATGGCGTCGACCTTCACGACGTACAGCTTGGCGTCAGCCTTAGAGGCTACGAGCTTAGCGAGAGACCTGCCCCGCAGGGGATCATCGTCGGGAAGGTCTACTAATACGAGGCCCGGGCCGGACTCACCTCTCAACTTGGCTATAGCTCTGGACAGCTTCTCGACAACCGGGTGGACTAGCTTGGCCTCTTCTTTCGAGAGATGCGTGTCGGTCTCTTGAACTGGGGGCGTGGGAATAGGCTCAATGGCGTACTTGAATCCCTGATCCTCCACTAGCGCCCTGAGGAACTCCTCCATTAGCTCCAGCTTGGCCAAAAGCTTCGGATCTGAAACCTTTCCTCTGATAAGGAGTAGTACCGTTTCAGCGACCTTCGCGGCCTCTATGCTCCGCGCGAAGACGCTGTAGAAAGTCATTCCACTCAGTAGTTCTACTACTCTCGCGAGCTTCTCTGGTCTCTCAGCCTCCCTGGCAATCTTCAGGGGATCTAGCCCAGTGTCTATTACCAGGTCTATTAGGTTCGCATCGAGCCGGGAGGCCATGAGTAGGGACATCAGCTTGAACGGGCCAAGCTCGCTGAATGCCTCTCTCTGCGTAAGTGGAACCCTATACTCCTTTACGAACTCTATTCCATCAGGATCGGTCTCCAAGCATGTTGACTGGACCATGTAAAAGCAGGGCTTCACGACGCCCCTCACTCTGATTACATCTCCTGGAAAGAAGTAGAAGGGCGTGACCTTCACGACTACCGTTATCCTCCCAGTGTCGTCCTCTACGACTAGCCTCTCATAGGTCTCGTCTCCTAGCCTCACGACAGGTAGGATCTCCTTGATCTCCCCCTCTATTACTACCTCCTCGCCCTTGGGGATAGTGCCACCAGCTACCTCTCCAATGTTGACGGCCAGGTCACTCCCCTCGGCAAGTGGAACTCAAAACCCTCATTAACCTTAATGTCAACTCTCAACTAGCGGAGCGATTCTGTCCTTGACGTAGTTGATGAAGTTCTCAACCTCCGTTGCCGTGAACACGGTTACAACGCAGTTCCTAGTCAATCCGACGGTCAATCCCCACTCCTTGTCCTCAAATACCACGTACCAGATCTTTCCATGCCTCAGGTACTCCTGATACAGGCTCGTATCTGCTAAAGCCTCGCCGAAGAGGGAGAGCTTGCGAATATTGGGTAAGTCCACTTGATCGAAGTACACGACCTTAGTGGCCTCAGGGTTGGCCTCGTGGAGCGCCTTCAGCGTGTCGTGGGATATCTTGGCCTCCACAATCCCACCCGGCCCGGTCAGCAGCGCCGAGGATAGTAGGGCCGCCACAGCATTTGCCTTTCTCCTCTTCGCCAGTACGAGTAGCATTAAGCCTGATTCCGTTGAAAAGAATAGGAACGGAATCGTCCTCGCGGATACATCGTACCTGATTCCCTCTCGCCCGAATAGAGGGACTAAGTACTCTTCGTAGAGCTCTCCCCTCAGCTCGCCCTCCTTAAGCTCACTGACATCGGTTTGAGTCACCAGCCTGAACTCCTGATCGCCCTTGGCCACAGACGCCTCTGACCTCCACCCTCGCAACTTTTCGGCGGCCAGCTCAAGCGTGATGTCCGCGAGGACCCTGAACAGCTTTCCTACGAGTGCCATACCGTCCGTTCACTCCAAGACAAATTGAAAAGGCTACCTCAGCCCCTTTTCGAGGAAAAAGTGTGGCTGAAATGAAGCCGCCTCAGGGGACCTACATCAAGGAGGTCGTGCTAGAGAACTTCATGTCTTACGAGTACGCGCGAGTCCCCCTGAGGCCAGGCCTAAACATAGTGGCAGGACCGAACGGGGCCGGGAAGTCCTCTATAGTCTTGGCAATTGCGGTAGCCCTAGGCCAAACCTACACAGAGAGGTCCAAGAGGCTCAGAGATCTCATAAGAAGGGGAGAGAGGTTGGCTAGGGTTACAGTGGTATTTGACAACACGCCAGTCAACGGCAAGAGACCGATACCGTTCTCTAGAGAGGACGAGGTTAGGATCTCGAGGTACCTCAGGAGCGACGGGACGTACTGGTTTGAGATCAACTACAGGACTGTAGACAAGTATGAGCTGACGAGCCGGCTGGCTAGGATGGGAATCGATCCAGACAACATGATCGTGATAATGCACCAAGGGACCATGGCAGAGTTCGCATCTATGAATCCCAGAGAGAGACTCGTCATGGTGGAAGAAGCCGCCGGGCTGCATGAATACAGGGAGAGGGTTCTGAGAGCGATGGAAGAGCTTGCGGGTATAGAAGTAGAGATCTCAAAGGCTCAGGACCTGCTCAGGCGAGCTCAAGAAACTCTTGGATTGTGGAAGATGAAGTATGAGCGCCTGTTAGAGAGGCGAAGGCTTGAGGCTAAGGCTAAGCAATTGAAGGCCGAGTTGGCCTGGTCCAAGTACGAGCACAAGCTGGAGATCGTCAGATCGTTAGAGGAGAGCATAGAGGAGGCCGAGGGGAGGGAGAGGACCCTCCAGTCTAAAGTGGAGTCTCTGAAAGCTGAGCTGGACAAGCTGGAGCAAAGGTTGGCCGACGGCTGGGAGTCGCTCTTGGCCGAGATCAATCCAGAGGCGGTCGTAGAAGTAGAGTGCGTCTCGAGACTCTGGAGAACCTTCATGGATCTCCACAGGGAGATCGTGGAGAAAGCTGTGAGCAAGGCGCTGGCCGAGTCGGAACTCAAGGGCACCAGGGAGCTGCTCTCAAAGCTGAGAACCAAGCTGAGAAAGGAGAAGAAGGAGTTAGAGGAGTTTAGATCCGAAGCTGAGTCTGTGGAACGGCCGGAGGGCAAATTGAGATCTCCAGAAGAGATCGTGGACGAACTTAAGCTGGTAGGAGCTCGGCTCGCGTCGCTCGGGGACGTCTCAGACGAGGTTGAGGAGATGTACAGGAGGTACGGGAAGACCTACGACGAGATACGGCACAGGGTCGAGCAGCTGGAGATCAACAGGAAAGAGGTCTTGGAGGCCCTTACAGAGAGAGCAGAGTACTGGCGGAAAATAGTCTCGGAACTAGTGAGTGAGGTAAACCGAGAGTTTGGCGAGATCCTGCAGAGACTGGGGGGAGTTGGATCCATCGGGCTGGTCGAAGCTGACGACGTCAGGACCGCTGGTCTTGAGATCGTGGCTGGCTTTAGAGGAATGGACCCTGTTCCACTCGAGTCGCGAGCCTTGAGCGGTGGAGAGAGGGCTGCGACCGTGATGGCTTTCCTCTTGAGCTTGCAGAAGCACGTTAAGTCTCCAGTAAGGATAGTAGACGAATTTGATGTGCACATGGATCCTTTTAACAGAGAGGCCGCCATAAGGGAGTTCGCCAGAATACTGGCGGAGGCTGGGGGCCAGAGCATCTTAGTCACTCCAGGTCCGCCTCCAGAGGTAGAGGGGCCCGTCCACATACTCATCGTCCAGAGGGTCGAGGGAGCATCCAGGGTGAGTGAAGCATGAGTTCTCAGAAGAGGCTGGAGATATTCGAGAGAGTGCTCGACCTCGTTGAGTCTGTGCTGCGTGGCAAGGTAGACCCCTTCGAAGTGAATGTGATTCAGCTCCTGAGGAGGTTGAGAGAAGAGTTCCCGAAGCTGAAGAGTTGGGACGAGGTTAACTTGGACCTAGAGTCCGTACTTGGCCTGGCTAGGATCGTGGTGAAGCAGGAGGAGTGGGTGGAACACAGAGCTTCAAGGCTCTTCATAGATCCTCTCCTCGTGACCTTGAAGGTAGAGACCCTTGACCCCAAAGCCCTAGCCACAGTGCTGCTGAAGAGCTGGAGACCCATCGTTGAGGCCAGAGGAGTCACGCCGACGTTCTTAGAGGCAGCCGCCAGATATTGGATGGAACTCCCACCATTTTCCGGCAGGAGGGAGGAACTCCCACCTGAGCAGGAGCCGTCGGAGGGCGCGGAACTACCTTGGAGCGCGGAGGAGTTTGAGGCGCTTCTGGAGGCTGAGAGAACTCAGCTCTTGAGCCTGCTCGAGGAGCGAGGTGGGAAGCTCCGCTACGAAGAGTACGTTAACAGAGGGGAATTCTGGGAGAATGTGAAGAGGGCCTACCTTCTCAGCTTCTTAGCGACCAGGGGGGAGGTCTCCCTTGCGAAGAACCCGCTTACGGGAGAGATCTACCTAGTTCGCCCTGGAAAGTCGGCCGGGACTCCTAGATCCATGGTAGTAAGCTTCACGAAGGGTGAAGGAGATGCCTGAAGAGCGTGGAGAGGACCTTAGGAAGAAAGTGAGGCGAGCCGCGCACATGCTGCTGCTCAGAAGCCACACAAAACCAGGGGTTAAAGGGTGGGAGCTCAGGAGGGCGCTCGGAAAGGACTTCAAGATGGTGCTGAAGCTCCTTGACGAGGAACTCAAGGACATTGGGTTCAAAGTAGTTGCCAAGCGTCCAGACGGCTCCGACGCAGGAGAGGGGGATCTCAAAGAGGCTGTCTTCTATGTGACGTTTAAGGAGCCGCCCGACTGGCCCGAAGTTAGAGGTTCTGGTTGGAGGATCGATGAAATGGCTGCCTTAGCTGCGTGCGTGGCCTTTATATCCGCGAAGGGAGGAGTCGCCAGCAGAGAGGAGCTTGAGGACCTCCTCATGTCAAAGATGCCGAGGTGGAAGGTGCCTGGGATCTTGACTAGACTCATCAGAGCGGGGTATCTGACCGAAGTAGAAGAGGGGCTCGCGCTAGGGTGGAGGACGAGAGTTGAGATCGATATTGAACTCCTTCTCAGCCTCCTCCTGGGCTCTCGCGGAACCTGAGGCGCTCCCTCTCGCGCTCTAGAATGACCTCTAGCAGAGTAGTCTCACTTCCTTGGGATCTCTTAAGCGCGTCCAGAAGAGCCTTCCTTGGAAGCCTCGAGACTAGGGCCAGTATGGCCAGCCGCCCGTATTTCTCAACGAACTCCGAGGTTCTCTTAAGTTCTCGCCAGATCCTAGCAAGCCTCTTGTTGGTCCTGAGGACAGAGTCCGAGGCTCTCAGGGCCCTCTCAACCAAGAATTCGGGGGCGTCAATCACCCCGAGCCTGCTAGACCCGCAGATAGGACATGTTGGCCTCTGCGGGAGGAGGTATAGCTCTACCTCCTCTACGTAGCCCCTGCATCTCAGGCAGGCGAGGGTTCTGGTCTCCGAGAGCAGCTTAACCCGAAGCCTCTCCCTGCGTAATAGCCTCCTCTTCTCTGGCGGTATTGTCTCTAACTTCATGCTGATCCACCTCAGAGCATCCTCGCCTATGGGCGTCAGTCTGTCGACCCTTCCTCTGCTGACGACCTCCCACTCTCTGGAGGAGATCTTCTGCAGCACGGACTCGGCGCCTGGTACCGAGAGATCCCTCTCTAGCACATCCCTCATCGCCTGCAGGTACACTGGAGTGTCTCTCAGACCTTCTAAGAGGCGCGTCACCAAGGAGGGCGTTACCTCGACGTCTGAAGATAGAACTCCCATTTTACGCGCAGCCTGGACGAGCCTGAACCTGAAGTAGCCGCTCCTCTCGACCGCCGACAGGAGCGTCTCGCCCACATCGGCTGGAGGAGACTTGATCGCCTTGGCCACTATATCGGGAGACACTAGGGGGCCCGTCAGGTAGATCCTGTAGGGATCCTCAGCCACGCTGACAGCAGATCCAGTCTCCTTTGCCATGATCTCGGCCAGGTAGCGAGCAAGAGCCCTATTGGCCAGGGTTCCCGCGTGGACATGAATTATGGTGGTCTTGCCAGCGGACTCTATGACGACGCGCTCGTGAGTGGGGACCGGCAGGCCCAGCCTAGAGGTCTCGTATGTGGGTCTCAAGGCTGGCATTAGAGGTTCGACAGGGACTCCATAGAACTTGGCAATGCTCTCGGCGATCTCCCTGAGTTCAATCCCAGACATGGCTAGCTTGTCGACTTCGTCTCTTATCTTACCAACCTCCTGCGATATAGAGAAGGGAACCGGGATCTCCTCACCGAGCCAGTGAGGCACGGCTCCCTCCGGATCCGGATCTCGGGCGACGTAAACCCTGTCCTTGAATATCTGGGCTATCCTCCAGACCTCCCCAGCCATGATGAACTTGGATCCCGGCTCACCCCTCTCAGCGACGAACGGCTCGTCTAGCGTCCCTATTGGTTCCTCCGTATCTTGGTCCACAACCGTGTAGGTCTTCACCTCAGGGATCATGGATAGGTTCTCGAAGTAGTACGGAAACATCCTAGCAAAGCCGGGGCCTCTCCTGAAGGCGCCTCCGAACGAGATCAGCACGGGCTCTCTGGGCATCTGGGAGAGGAAGTGCAAGAGGGCTAAGAGTTCACTCTCATTTAGGTCGCGGTAGTTGTACGCCCTCCTTATGAGGTCCAGAGCCTCGGAGACACTCCACTCAGGCTTCCACATCAGCAGGGCTATCAGCTCGTGGAGCAGCGCATCCAGAGGCTTTGAGGGGATGTTCACTGGCTCGAGTTCCTCTCTAAGAGCCTTCGAGCATATCACCGTGGACTCTAACGCGTCATCTGGGGTCATTACCACAACCACTCCCCTGCTGACCTCCCCAACCCTGTGGCCGCTCCTCCCAACCCTCTGCACGAGCCTGGTGGCCTGCCTCGGAGACATGTACTGGATCACGAGGTCTATGTGGCCAATGTCGATGCCTAGTTCGAGGGAGCTTGTGGAGACGACGGACCTCACCTGGCCCTCTCGCAGAGCTCTCTCGGCCGAGATTCTAGCCTTAGCGGCAAGAGAGCCATGGTGAACGGCCATGGCTAGCTTCTTCTCCCACATTCTCAGGCGACTCCCGAGTATCTCTGCCATTGACCTAGTGTTCGTGAAGATGAGGGTCGTCTGAGCCTCTCCTATGAACTCCCTTATCCTCCTGAGTCTCGCGGCCACCTCTGGGACTGTGTATAACTTGGAGGCTAACTCTACATCTGCCGGGGATGGCTGAGGGTACTCGAGACGCAGGGACATTGCTTTAGATGCGGGTACGTAGATGACCTCTGCCCTGGGTGAAGAGCCAGTTAAGAACTCTGCGACTGCCTGCGGAGAACCGATCGTGGCGGAGAGGCCCACAATTTGAGGGTGCTCTCCAGTAAGGAGTTTCAATCTCTCGAGGGCTAAGGCTAGCTGAGCCCCTCTCTTGCTTTCGGCTAGCTCGTGAACCTCGTCAACTATCACGCAGCGCGTGGATCTCAAATGCTCGCGAAATCTCTTGGCAACCAACAATATTTGGAGCGTCTCCGGGGTTGTGACGAGTACGTCTGGTGGACGTAAAGTCTGCGTCCGCCTCTCGGTGGGAGGAGTGTCTCCGTGTCTCACGCCGACAGTCATGTCGAGCCTTCCAACCCACCAGGAAATCCTGAGCATGAGATCCCTATTCAGAGCTCTTAGAGGCGTTATGTAGAGTAGCTTCACTCCCAGCGTCCCTCTAGAAGGCATGAGCCTAGCCAGCATGGGCAGGAGTGCCGCCTCCGTCTTTCCCGTGCCAGTTGGCGCTATGAGTAGGGCGTTCTTTCCACTCAAGATGACGGGGATTGCCTTTTCTTGAGGCTCGGTTGGCGTAGTGATCCCCTTCTCCTCTAATGCTGCCTTGAGGAGGTCTGGCAGGAGTCTGAAGGCCCCCTTTACCGCCAAAACATACCCCTCGTCGTTCCTGCTAATACTCCACCCAGAACTATCTTATTTCCACACGCCCACCAAGCTCCTGTAATCCTTTTATGAGAACCTCTAGAGCTTCTTCGACAGCCTTCTCGGCCTCTTCAGGGGTGTCTGCCGATGCCTGAATGTGGATCCCTAAGATGGGAACTGTGAGTTCGCCGCCAGAGGGGTGGCTCTTCACATAGACTCGAGGCGACGTCTTCATGGCTCTGTCGACTATCGGTGCAGCTGACGACTCTGGGACGCCTTCGCACACGACCGTTCGCTCAGCCAAGAATATCTTAGGCCCCCTTTCTCGCAAGATTGGTTCTATGTGGGCCTCGAAGATTCCCTTCATCTCTGCGGGAACGCCGGGCAGCGCTACCACGAGCGTGCCGTCTAAATCCAGAAGCACGCCGGGGGCCGTGCCTACTGGGTTAGGTAGGGGTTTGGCTCCCTCTGGAAGCATTGCCATCTTGATCCTGTGCTCCGTCAGCTCCAGACCCCTGCTCGCGTACTTCTTCCGAACCATCTCAAGAGCCTCCTCGCTCAACACGAGTCTCCGCTCGAGGGCTTTAGCGAGGCAGGCCAAGGTCATGTCGTCAAACGTGGGTCCTAACCCTCCGGTCGAGATTACAACTCTCGCTCCCGTGTCGAGCGCCATTCTAAAGGCCCACGCGATGTCGTCGCACTCGTCTCTTACCTCGAGCCCTAGCCTTACCTTGTAGCCAAGGACGGTCAGCTTCTTGGCCAACCACGTAAGATTAGTGTTGATAGTCTTTCCTATCAGAAGCTCGTTGCCAACTGAGATTATAACGGCCTCGTATGTATTAGAACACGACATCAGCGTTAGAAGGGCGAACAAACCATAAAATGGTTCCAAGGTGGGAAAATTGCGCCCGTTGAGATCCCTGGGGTGACTCCTCCTTTGGTTCACCCTGCCGCTCTGGCGGGTTCGATGGCAACGCTGGCAAGCCCACTCGCCGGAGCGCTAGGTATATTCAGGCGAGGGTACCCATGGGACCTCTCAGAGTTGCACAGATCCTTAGTTATGGAGAGGGTTCTCTTGATCGAATTCGCGTTTGATGCCGACTACGCTACGCCCTTAGCGTCCCTAGCGGTGCGATCAGCTAGAGGAGGGTACGAAGTCTTTGTGGTATGTGAAGAGAAGAGTCCTCTCAGGGGCTTGAAGGGGGATGTGAATCTCCTGATACTCTCAGAAGATGGGGACCTCAAGCCCACTCTAGAGGATCACGTTAGGCTGGGGAGAGCGATTTTCGGCAGGAGCGCTGGCCTTCTGATCTACGACAGCCTCACGGCACTGACGAGAATGGCTGGGATCAGGCGCGCCTACCTGATAATTAGGTCTCTCCTCGATCTAATGGGAGATGAGGACAGAGCCATCTTCGTGGTGTTCCCCTGGGCGCACGAGTACTGGGAGATAGGACGCTTCCGCGCGCTTATGACGGCTGTATACACGGCCTTTGCGGGCAGATTCGTCAGGCTTGGGGACTGATTCCAAGTAGCTCAAGCACCCTCGGGAGCAGGTAGTGGCCTCTCTCTATTATCCCGAGCTTTCCTCTCATGCAAGATTCTTCGTCGAAGCTCTGAACCGAATCTGGCTCAATTGCCCTGTAGGCCATGCACGTAGGGACGGGATCGTCTGTGTGGGCCCTGGCCCAGCAAGGAGTGGCGTGATCAGAAGTCACCAGAGTGGGGAGATCTGTTCCCAAGCCGTCCTCTTCTATCATGGGCTTCACGAAGAGCTCGTCGATAAGCTCAATTGCCCTGACCTTGGCTTCAAAGTCCCCGTCATGGCCTGGCTCGTCCGGGCCCTTGAGATGAACGTAGACTACATCTGCCCTGCGAAGGAGCTTCCTCGCCGCCTCCAGCCTTGATGGGAGGTCTTTCCTCAGATCCCCGCTCGGCGGTGGAACCTCCTCCACACTCATCTTCAGTATCCTTGAGATGCCTATCTCGACGGGCATCTCAGCCACCGCGCCAAATCTCAAGCCGAACTTCTCGCTGATCGGCTCGACTGGAGGAAGACGGATTCCAGCATCTCTAAGCAAGATAGCGTTGGCTGGAAGCCTGCCCTCCTTCCTCCTCTTCTCGTTGACTGGATGTTTGTCCAAGATGGATACTGCCTTCAGACTGAACTCGTTAGCGAGCGAGGCCGTCAACCTTGCCTCCGGCGAGTCCTCCATGGGCGTGCACCTCTTGAGGTACTGGCTCGGACGCATGGCTGCGACGCTAATGAGGTCAATCCTATCGTAAGCAGGATCGGTGTTGTCGACCTTGTCTGAGAGCCTCAGTCCCTCGATGCCCATCACAACAACGGCTCTGTGCCCAACGGTAGCCTTGACTCTGACGTAAGAGCCTTCCACGCTGAGCTTCATCCCGTCTAGAGCCTTAGCCAGCTCTCTGGCCTCCTCGGTAGAGAGATCTCTGCCTACTCTCCTGTCGATTATCTTGAGGCTCTGAGGATCGACCGTTGCGAAGTTAGCCCGAAATGCAACCTCCTCTCCTTCTTTCAGACTGAGTCCGGCGCCTATAGCTTCTATCGGGCCTCTCCCAGTGTAGTACCTGTGGGGATCGTAGCCGAGTATCGACAGGACGGCGGCGTCGCTCTCGGGCGCGACCCCCTTAGATATTGTGTAAGTCAGTCCGCACACACCCCTCGCCGCCAGTGAGTCTATGGATGGTTTCCTAGCAGCCTTCAGGGCAGACTCTCTTCCAGCGGTTCCTGCCGCGCCGTCTAAGACTAGGTAGAGTAGTTTGGCCAACTTTACTTTCCTCCCAAGGTTCTAGAGGCCTTCCGAGGCAAGTTAAAATTATTCGAGACGCGAATGGATCGGCTGGTCAAGTATGGAGTTCTCGGGCCTAGATGAACAACAGGTGAAGAGAGCCCTGCTGAAACTGAGCGAGAAGTACTTGCTGGGAGAGGTAGAGAAGGACGAGTACGAGCAGCTGAAGGTAAAGTTGGAGTCAGCTCTCACTCTAGTCAGGCTGAGAGAATCCTTACGTAGAGGTGAGATCAGCGAGGAGGAGTACGAAACCATGGCCGGGGATTTAGAGAGTCGAGCTGGAGATGTTGAGAGCGTGGTTTACAATCTCCTCGCCGAGGAGGCAGCTCCCTCGCCTCCAAAGGAAGAACCTGTTCCCGAAGCGCCCGCACCAGAGATTCCTCAAACGGTTGCGAAGCCTGAGGAGCCTCTTGAAGGGCGTGCGCCAATTGAGCCCTCACTCTCGCCTGAAGAAGAGATCGTAGAAGAGGGCGCAGAGGTTCCTAATCTACTGAAGCCTGTTCAGGATATGCTGAGGCAGCTGGAGGACTTGGAAGATAAGAGGGCGAGGTTGAAGGAACTCTTCGTTAAAGGAGAGATATCTGACGATACCTTCGTCGATCTGTTTCTCGATCTCAGACGACTCAAGGAAGAGCTGGTGAGTAAGCTTGAAGAGAAGAAGTCGGAACTAGAGGACGAGCTCATGGAGTCCAAGCGCGCCATGAGGGACCTCGAGAAGGAGCTAGAGGTGTTGAGGGCCAAGGTTGCGCTCGGTCAAATCACGGAAATTGAGTACGACGTGAAGAGAGAGAAGATTGAATCGGAATTATCTAGGCTTAAATCCGATATAGAAACTCTACAGAAGGCCTTGTCAATAATAGAGGAAGGTCGGGTAGAATAGTAAATCAACCCACTACCTAAGATCTTCAGGAACTCCAAAAAGAAAGAAAAGAGGAGGGGGGCTAAACTCGCCCTCCTTATTTCTTTTTCCAAATCGCCTGAACAGCTAGGTCGATGTCTTCCTCGGTCACAGTCTTTCTGCCAGCGTGCCTGGCCAAGTTGGCTGCCTGCTTGGCAACCTCCATCCCGAACTTCTCGAGGTGGTATACGAGAGTCTCGGTAGCAGACTCGCTTACTCTCTCTGCGCCAGCCTCCTTGATGATCCTAGCAACTGGAGCCTTCGGTAGATACCTGGGCAATCCTTTCACCTATCAACTTCGTGCTTAACATTAGATAAAAATGCTTCGGTCTATAGTGACGTGTTCTGATCAAGAGATGACAACCTAAGAGTGCCGACCTCAGTCGTATCCACAATCTCCTCGGCATGAATGAACTTCAATATTGTAAACCAAATTATCCCTTCTCATCGTTTCTAAAATAAGTTTACTTAAACACCGGCATCTGAACAATCGAATGAGAACGATCTAGCTTCTTTTCGAGTAGGTGAAGCACTTTTTACATCCTCTTCAAATCCCCGGAGGAGAGGGGTATGCCAGCATCCAGCGGCTCGATAACGATCGCGGCGGAGCAAGCAGAAGAAGTCGTGGCAGGAGCTCTTGCAAGAGTGGGCGCGTTCTTAATCGACTTAGTCATCCTAGGGTTCATCACGGGCCCGCTAACCCTTTTGGCCCTTAGCGGAGGGTTTCTGCGCCTCTGGGCTGTTGCAAGCCTCGACTTCTTCGTCTATACCGCGTACTTCTCGCTGCTTGAGGGGTACAAGGGCGTTACAATTGGAAAAGCAATTCTTGGTCTCAGAGTCATATCTGACGACTTTAGACCGGCTACCTACCTGCAGACGCTAGTTAGGGGGCTCCTCAGAGGAGCTGACATAGCTCTGTTCGGATTCGTGATGTTGGTGAGGCCAGACAGAAGGAGGATAGGTGATTGTGTGGCTGGGACTCTGGTCGTGGCCGAGAAAAAGCTGGCGCTTAAAATCCCCAAGGTCGGCCAGTACAGAGCGCTGAAGGAACTGAAGACGAGGGATTGGGAGAGGGACAGAGCGATAGTAGATGCTCTGTTGGCTGAGATGAAGGAGCGAGCAGATAACCTGAGCGAGGACATCATTGACACTCTGCTGAATAGGATCGCAGCCTCGGAGAGAAAGACTAGGGAGACCGTGATCAAGGAGTCGCTCGAATTGCTAGAAGTGAATGAAGAGGATTGGAAGGCCGCCATCCTTACCTACGCGCTGATGAAAGGCGTTGTAACGTTCAAGCAGGAGACCTTCCTCGAGAGGGCTGCAGATGTATACGAGAGAGCCTCGCAGCTGGCATTTAGGTTAGAAGATAGGCTCGCTTTTGACTTGAAGGCGAAGATCGCTAAGTGCCTCTCACAGGTTAAGAAGAGGGCTGTGAGGCCTGATTTACGTGGAGGTTTAGCTTGGGTGGCGCGACAGGCGCCTTTGGAGTTCCGGAGTAGCTTAGCGTTCTTTGGGGCATCTGCCCTTCTACTATTGCTAGGAGCCCTCCTTGGATTCTGGCTTGGGAGCGGTTTCGTCGGCCAACTAAGGGAACTCTTTGGCCCTCCGCGCGCGCTGAGGGGAGTTCCCCCAGAGTTCCTCGCCGTGGCAATTGGGCTCAATAACGTCAGAGTAGATCTGAGCGTCCTGCTTGGCTCTGGCCCCGCGCTTTATCCTGTAATAATGATGCTGATCACAAACGGCGTGATCGTGGGCGCTTTCGCAGCCCGCGCATTCGCTTCGGGAGAGGGATTCATGTTCCTCTCCCTAATAGCGCCTCACGGCATAGGAGAACTCTCTCTGTTCTTGATAGCGTCTGCTGGCGGAATGAAACTCGCCTGGCGGCTGCTGGCTCCCAAGAGGGGGAGCAGGTTGGAGTCCCTCAAGGAAGCCAGGAATGCAGTGGCGCTGCCCCTGTTCTCGGCTCTGCTCCTCCCGATCTTTGCCCTCGTAGAGGCCTTCTTGACGCCTCGCTTGGAGGGAAACGTAGTCACGTCAGTAGTTGTGGGGATCTCACTAGTCATCCCCATATTCGCTTGGCTTGGGACTGCCGGTAAGAATGATAGCGAGGGAGGAACCTGAGATGGGCGTACTAGGGCTCCCTGAAGGAGAACTCAAGTCTCTCTTGAGATCTGGTAGGCTCACAGTCGCCGTCTACGGGCTGGGATACGTCGGCACTCCTCTGCTTGCCGCGTGGCTGCTGGCTGGGGCCTCTGGAGTAGGGGTGGACGTGGACCCCTCAAAGGTAGAGCGCGTCAGAGAGGGCCAAAGCCCTGTGAGGGAGCCTGGGGTTGAAGAGGTGTTGCGCAAAGCGGCTGCAGAAGGAAGGCTCAAGGCTACCGCGGATGGTGTAGAGGCCTCTAGAGAGTCTGACGTCAAGATCATAGCGGTTCCAGTATTCCTGAGGGAGGAGAGCGGAAAAAGGCGACCTGACTTCTCGGCTCTGGAAGAAGCTGCCAACGATATAGGGCGTGGGCTCAAGGAGGGCGACTTAGTGATACTAGAGAGTAGCGTTCCACCCGGAACGACTAGGAACTTCTTAAGGCCTATACTCGAGAAGGTCAGTGGACTGAAGGCTGAGAGCGATTTCGGACTAGCTTACAGCCCAGAGAGGATCTACGTGGGGAGGGCGCTCGCTGACATCGTAGAGAGGTACCCCAAGGTAGTTGGCGGGTACGGCCCCAAGAGCGCCAAGGCCGCTAGAGCCCTGTACGAGGTCGTCTCAAAGCGTGGCGTCATTCTACTCTCAAGCGACGTGGCTGCCGAGTTTGAGAAGCTCGCGGAGGGTGTGTACAGAGATGTCAACATAGCTCTGGCAAATCAGCTGGCCATTCTGGCCTCCAAGCTTGGAGTCGAGTACGAGGAGATCAGAGAGGCGGCTAACAGCCAGCCCTTCTGCCACCTGCACAGGCCCGGCACTGGCGTGGGAGGAGCGTGCATCCCCATCTACCCGCACTTCGTGATGCACGCTGCCAAGCGTGTTGACGCTGACGTGAGCTTGGTAGAACTTGCCAGAGAGATCAACTCTATGATGCCCAGATACGTCGCGGAGCTGGCCGCCAGAGGGGCCGATCTCAAAGGGATAAAGCCAATGGAGACTTGCGTCTGCGTGCTTGGCTTAGCCTTCCGCGGCGGCGTGGCCGACACAAGGCTGAGCCCAACCTATGATCTGATAACAGAGCTAAGGACTCGAGGGTTCTTGAGGATTAGAGTTCACGATCCGCTCGTTCACAGCGATCCGATGCTGCCAGAAGATGTAGACCTCCTCTCGGATCTTGAGGAGGCCCTGAGTGGGTGTAACGTGATAATCCTCGCCACAGATCACCCGGAATACGTTGGCATGCCTTTGCCGAAGCTAGCAGAGTGGTCTGAAGCGAGGCCTCTGGTCATAGTGGACGGGAGAGACATACTAGACGCCTCAGAAGTGCCTAAGGGCGTCGCATACCTAGCTGTGGGGAGGCCGGCGCGAGTTGAGTAAGGTAGACCCGAGAGACCTGCTGAGAAGTCCTGAAAAACTGCCAGAGTTTGAGGCCTTTCTGCAGCTCTTGAGGGATGCAGAGGAGATATTCTCTAGCGAGCCTCAGCTTCTAAGAGTGGAGTCTGAACAGGCCATATTTCTAGGAGACACCCACGGCGACCTAGACTCAGCGGTGGAGTTCTGGAGGGTTGCGGAGAGCAGCGGGGGACTGCCCATCCTGCTTGGAGACTACGTGGACAGAGGTCCCCTCCAAGTGGAGACCTTGGTGTTCATTCTTGCGTGGAAGGTGGCCCGGCCTGACTCAGTTATCGTCCTGAGGGGCAATCACGAGAGTCCGCTTACCAACCCCTACTACGGCTTCACGCACGCTTTGGCATCTAGGTACGGAAGAGAGAGCTACCTAAAGGTAGTAGAGGTCTTTTCTCAGATGCCCTACGCAGCCATATGGAACGACTCCATTCTCGCCGTTCATGGAGGGATAGCCAGAGGGCTCGAGGATGCAGAGGAGATTTTGAAGTTCCCGAAGGGAGATATCAACCCAGACGATCCGCTAGCGATGCAGGTACTGTGGAACGACCCAGATGAGTACGTAGAGGGGTTCGCTCCTAGCGAGAGGGGACCTGGGATCTACAGGTTCGGCAGACGAGCATTTGAGGAGTTCATGGAGAGATCCGACCTCCGAATGCTCGTTAGAGCCCATGAGTTCTTCCCTGAGGGTGTGCGGTCCTTCTTCGACGGGAGGCTCCTAAGCGTCTTCAGCTGCAGATACTACGGAGGAAAGCCCTCAGCCCTCAGGCTGAGCGCGGATGGGAAGTGGAAGCCCATACCTCTGTAAGGCGGCAGACCCTGCAGTGAATCCAATCTGCCTAGGAGCCGCCTCTAAGATGGCCTGTGGCTCCTTAGTACCACTCGACTACATAGTACTCTACGTATCGCCTCCTTCGCGCTTCCCTCCTCCTCCGAGCAGACTCCCTTATGGGAGACGCTATCAGCAAGCCCGTTATGAATCCGCCTATGTGAGCCCACCAAGCCACTCCAGGAATTCCTATGGAGCCCATCAGGAGCTGGTACAGGAACCAGAACCCGATGTAGTAGTAGGCTGGAACTCTAACGATCTGCCAGAAGATTCCCCAGTATGCTACCACAGTCTCAATTCTGGCGGCTGGGTAGAATACCCAATAGGCGGCCAGAACTCCGCTTATGGCTCCAGAGGCTCCAACGGCAGGTATAGGAGAGTTGGAGTTCACTAGCGCGTGAAGCCCGGTGGCCCCAACGCCAGAAGCTAGGTAAAAGGCCAAGTACCTCCCTCGACCAAAGGCGGCCTCGACGTTATCGCCAAAGATGTAGAGGTACAGCATGTTCCCCAGCAGGTGTGCCCAGCCGCCGTGAAGGAACATGGAAGTGAATATTCTCGGCGCGTTGGCCAGAGGATCTGCTAAAAATGCCGCTGGAATGAATCCAAACTCGTATACCGCCCTATTCAATCCGTACGTTAGCTCCCAGAGAAATACGAACGTGTTCACTGCGATCAGAAAGTAGGTTACAACGGGCTTGATGCCGCTCGGATTTTCATCACGTATTGGGAACATGCTCCGTCACCTCAGGCTCAGCTGACCCTCTTCCGGGGCACTAAACCCCTCTTGCCGAATAGTCATCATCGCCCTATGGCTGATTCATTGGCGCGTATATTTAGGTTGAGTGGTCTCCCCTCCCTGTCTATCTCTCTGGATCTTATCCTCGTAGAGCTCAACCTTCCCCCATCTCTGGCTGGAATTAGAGGAGCGACTACCACAACAAGTGGATTGAGACCGCGTTCTCTGCGAACTTCGTTAACAGCTATGGCTCCAGGATAGGTCTCCTCAGAGACCACCAGCGCTTCCACATGTGGGTCGTCTCCTGCCGGCCCTATTGGATCGGTTATCCTAACTACCTCATATTTGACGCCAAGACTGGATAGGAACTCTTCGAGAGCGGCCTTGCGCGCCTCGAATGGCTCTATCAGCTCCCGTAATTTCTTTGATCTGAGCAGAGGTCCATCTGCCAGACCTACCACGATCTCTCTGCCTACTTGGGCCGCGAGCCTCAGCAGAGCCCTGTGACCAGCGTGCAGTCTGTCGAAGGTGCCGGCGACGATCACCCTTCTAAAAGGCCTTCCACATGGCTCATTACTTCCCAAAGCGATATCACCTCTAAGTCAGGCGCGTGAGCGGAGTCTTCTGAAGACCTCTTCCCTCTCCGAACCCTGATCGCTCTGAGCCCAGCTTCCTTGGCGGCGTCGATTCCCTCGGGCCTGGCCGTCACGTAGAATGACTTCTCTAGGTCGGGCGTAGTCTCGGCAAGCGCCGCAGAGATCCTCTCGCGGTCAGTGTCTCCAAACCAGGCCTTCTCGAATAGGTGATGCAATCCGAGCCTTATGATCTTCTCCCACTCCTTGACGGGGTTTCCTGGTGACGAGATCCCCAGCCTGACTCCGCGATCCCTCAGCGCCATGAGAGTCTGGAACACGTTTGGTAGAGGCCTTAGAAATGCCTTCTTCGTGTCGTGGTACGCTATCACTCCAGCGGCCACTATCCTTGGCTCCACCCTGAGTCCGAGAGATGAGAGTGCCTCGTCGAAGTGCTTCGGGTAGTCTTCACCGAACCTCTCAACAGCCTCGTTCACGCTTCTCAACAATGTGTCGAAGTCTACCGGCAGACCAGCCTCAATCATCGCAACGACCGCGTTTTCTCTAGCCAGCCTCTTTAGGAGGGTGGCATCATACAGCACGTCATCAATATCGAAAAACCACCAGATATCACGCCGCTTACTCATACCATATCGCCTCCATCTCGTCGGGGTCCAAGCCCCTGAGCAAGGTAACCTCGAGCACGAGGAGCAGCAGGGTTGGCGCGTAGACTAGAGACGCGACTTCTCTGCCCGGCTCAACTCCCAGAGGAAGATCGGGCCCAGAGGGACCGATCTCTATCACCTCTGCTCCATACCTCTCGGCTGCGGGCACGACCTCGGGGCTCCTCTCCGGCTCGAGCACAAGTACCGGAGTGCCCTCAGAGACCATCCTGTGCTTGGTGGCGAGGAACTCTGTGGGCGAAGACACTTCCACCAAGATGCCGGAGAATACAGAGAGCCTAAAGGCGAATTCCATGGCTGCAGCCAGGAGAGGGGGTTCAGCTACGATGAAAGTTGATTTTGCTTTATTGAAGGACTCTGCCACTACGTGGACGTAGTTCTCTGCACGTTGGAGGGCTTCAGATGCCATATCCGGTGCTGATTCTAGCTCCCCCTTGAGCGAAAACGCCCTTGCAGACATACCGATGAGCTTAGACAATTCCGAAACTAGTAAGAGTCCCGCCACAGCCATGGGGGAGAACAGACCCATCCTCCTAGGGCCGGGTGCAAACACCAGAGCAAAATCTGAGATCCTGTGCAGAGAACTCCCTGGAGCGCCGAGAATGGACACAACAGGAGCCCCCTCGCTCCTTCTACGCAGAACGGAGACTGCCTCTAGAATCTCCCTTTCCTCGCCTATTTCGGAGAATGCGACCATTGCAGGATTCTTTGGACGATCAGGAAGCCACGATGGGAACTCTGAAGCCGAGAGGTAGACTGCTTGAGGGCCTCCAGACCTTGGCAGAGCTCTCCTTAAGAGTACCGCGGGATGTAGAGACGGCCCCTCTCCCACGGCGTAGATGAAGCTTCTCCCTGCCAGCGTCTCTGCAGCATACTTAGCAGGAGTTGATAGGATCGTAAACGCTCGCCTCATTAGCTCTGGCTGCTCGATTATCTCCCTCCTAGTCTCCTCGCCCCTCAACGCCTCTCCAGTCGGACACGAGCGGCTCCAAATTAAGTGAGCATAGGGAACAATTGTTAAGGCATTGGAGCCTGGGGTAGCCCTCGGGTGTCTGCGCTGGATCGAGATAGGATCGAGGTCTTCAAGAGGTTAAGCGAGGCCTTCGGGCCATCTGGATTTGAAAGTGAGGTTGCCAGAATAGTCCAAGAGGAGTACGGCCAGAACGCCGACGAGATCCTCTATGACGGCCTAGGTTCGATCATACTCAAGAAGCAGGGGAGAGAGACTGGGCCCAGAGTACTGCTAGCAGGCCACATGGACGAGATCGGATTTATCGTAAAGGGAATTACAGACAAGGGTTATCTGGCGTTTGAAACGCTCGGTGGCTGGGCCACCACGACCTTGCCAGCTCAGAGAGTGATAGTTAGAGCCAAGACCGGTGATCACGTAGGCGTGTTGATCTCCAAACCTCCACATCTTCTGCCTCCTGAGGAGAGAGACAAGCCGCTGAAGATCAAAGACCTCTACATCGACGTGGGGGCTACGAGTAGAGACGAAGTCAAGGAGATGGGGATAAGGATTGGAGACCCCGTGGCACCCTTGGCTGAGTTCGTGGAACTCAGAGGGGGAGAAGTATGGCTGGGCAAGGCTTTCGACGACAGGATCGGCGTGTTCATAGCGATGGAGGTTCTGAAGTCCTTAGAGGGAGATCACTCTAACACTGTGTTCGCGGCGGGAACCGTTCAGGAGGAAGTGGGCCTCAGGGGCGCCGAGACCACTGCAGACGTAGTCAACCCAGATGTTGCAATCGTGTGTGAAGTCGACATAGCCGGAGACGTACCTGGGGTCACGGAGAGAGAGGCTCCCGCTAAGATGGGGAAAGGCGTCTCGATCATAACTTGGGACAAAACCATGATACCAAACCAAGCTCTCAAGGAACTGGTCATCTCGGTGGCCGAGGAGGAGGGCATTCCCTACCAGCTGTCGGCCGTCAGCGGGGGCACTGACGGTCACAGGATCCACTTACACTACAAGGGCGTTCCAACCATCGTGATCTCCGTGCCCACTAGGCACATCCACTCGCACAGCTCGATGCTGATGCCAAAAGATGTGGAGGTTTGGAGATCAACACGCCTACGTGATCACCGGTCTTGGCTCTAACTATCAC
>DRBY01000117.1 GCA_011042755.1 Thermoproteota archaeon
CTGTAGGGTAGGCCGGGCTTGAGACCTTGGTCGTATATGTAGCACTCATAGTACTTTATTCTGGCCTCCCAAACGCGGTATCCGGCCTCCTGCAGAAGATCCCTTAGCCCTCCTCCTCGCTCCCCTCCGATGGCCAGCGGATCCTTAGCCTCGACCTTGGTCAGCTTTACTGGTTTGAACCTAAGGGCATCCCACTTCTCGACGGTAGATACGCCGGCTATCCGAGCGGCCAGCTTCCCCGCTATCTTACCGACTTCTTCTGGAGGAGCGTCTGTGAGGAGGTAGGGTCTATGCCCGTAAGGGTCTGGGATGTGGAAGATCTCTCCCTTCTCGGGATCGTAAAGCTTGATCACAGCCCTTCTCTCGCTACCATCATAATACACGGAGAGGAGGTAGCCTATTCTCTCTCCTCGGCCTTCCAACCCGGGACGCCCTCTCGTGAATCCCCAGTCGATAGGAGGCGAACCATGATTTAAATAACCTCTAGGGGAAGCCGAGGGATCGACGAGGAGGTCCGAGTGAAGATGATTGATCGCCGGATTATAACGCTCATACTAACCACGTTGCTAACATTCTCAGCGGGTTGCGCGTCAGCTATCCCTCCAATAGGCTCGCCTACTCCGTTTCGCGACGAGTCGGTTATTCTTGTGGAGATAAATTCAGACATGAGCGCCAACTTAACTGGCGTAATCCACAGACCATTCTCTCCGATAGACTTCAGCTACTACACTAGGAGGGCGGTCCCGCTTGCCATGGGACTCAGGTATGAAGGCTTCATCGAGTTGAAGAGAGTCGGCGACTCTCTCGAGGGAACCTACAGGCTCTACGTAACCCCCAACCTTCTCGAAGGCGCGGATAAAGATCTAGCCATGAAGTTGTGGAACTCGCTCCAAAGGCTTGGCTCGCCATACCTCGCTCTTCAGGGATTGATGAAGGTACTATTCGGAGAGGGCTTCTTATTCATACCTAGGCCGACCGTGAGGACCGACATCGCGGTGAATTTTACAGACCCCTTCACAGGAGAGTCTCTGATAGGCAGGGGTCTCAGCGTCGAGGCGCCTGTTAGAAGCGAGACTCCATTCTTTGAAGAGTACAGAGTGCACTTCGTCTTGCAGTCCCCCCCTCCGCCGATCAGCCCAGACTGGGTGGGAGACCTCTTCTATGAGATCGAAGCTAAAACGACCCCATTCTCAGAGCCTTACCCAGTAAGCAAGGAGGAGGGAGTTCTGAAGGTGATCCTAGATCCGATAACCACCGCGCTTCCGAAGGGAGCGCCCTACACATTGTGCGTCAAGGAGAGGCTGCCTGAGTACGAGGTGTCGAGTGGAACGCCAGTGCCAGTTAAAATCCACAGAGATGAGGCTATCTGGGAACTCAGCGGTCTTGAGAAGCCGGAGGGGTTGGCGCTCGAACTCGTCAAGGTTGAGAGCGGCGGTCTCGTGATGGTGGGCGCCCTGTCCATATGGACCGCGCTGGTGCCGCCTGCGATCTCTGCCAGCATTCTCGCGTACTCCTTAATCCGCAAGAAGAGGGGGCGCGGGGTATAGAAAACCACTGGGCAGGTTTAAATAACCACACCCCTCTTTCTCGGCGAAAAGTCGGGGTGGTAGGCCGGTGCCAAACTTCGGATACTCGTATGCTCAAGAGCTCAAGGAAAACCAGGTTAAAGCATCCGCTAGAGATCTCAGAGTCTCGTTCAAGGAGATGGTAGAGCTGGTGAGAGAACTCAGAGGCAGGTCGCTAGAGGACGCGCGAAAGATCCTCGAAGACGTGGTCTCAATGAGGAAGCCCATCCCCTTCAAGCGATACTGTGGGGGAGTTGGGCACAGGAAACAGCTGGAGGGCTGGAAGGCGGGAAGGTACCCTGTAAAAGCGGCCAAGCTCGTGATGAAGCTTCTCAAGAGCGCGGAAGCCAACGCTGAGCAGAAGGGTCTGGACGTGGATAGGCTGTTCATAAGGCACATAGCGGCTCAGAAGGGGCCGAAGCTGAGGAGGTTCTTCCCCAGGGCTTTTGGCCGGGCTACTCCAAAGATCGAGCAGCTGGTCCACGTGGAGGTCATATTGGAGGAGAGGGGTGAGTGAAGCGTGAGCGCAAAGGCGAGTCCAACGTACAAGAAGATTATCGAGGAGGGCCTTATTAGGGCGAGGGTGTTTGAGTTCCTCCAGGGAGAGCTAGACAGGGCTGGCTTCCATGGCGCCAAGGTTGTGTCTACGCCCGTCAGAGATGTAATCACACTCTACGTTGAGAGGCCTGGGCTCGTGATAGGTAGGGGAGGCAGAATCGCAAAGAGATTGACTGAGATCCTAAAGAGGGAGTTCGGGTTCCAGAACCCCTACCTGAGGGTAGAGAAGGTCGAGCAGCCGTTCTTGAGCGCCAGCATTGTGGCTAACTTCATTGCTAGGAGGATAATGAGGGGGGAGCGTCACAAGAGGGCTGCCTTCGCTGCTCTAAGGCGCGTTATGGCGTCAGGAGCAAAGGGCGTGGAGATAAGGATAGCCGGAAAGTTCACGGGGCAGAGGGCCAGAGAGGAGCGTTTCAGGGCGGGGGTCATGTACCGCTGTGGGGAGGACCCGATGAGCTACGTTGACTATGCCGTAAGACACGTGATGCTCCCTCAGGGGATGCTCGGAATTCGCGTGAGGATAGTGAGGCCGATCGAGGCTACAGCCCTCCCAGATCAAGTGATAGTATTGCCTGAGAAGGTTGAAGAGGTTCTGGCAGAGTTCTCCGGGAGGGAGGCCGAGGTCGCTCAGGAGGTACCGCCTGAACTCTTAGAAGAGAGCGAGAGTGAAGATGAATCCGAGGAGAAGGAGGTAAAGGAGGTGGAGGGAGATGCCGGTGAGGAATGCGAGTCTGGAGGAACTGAGGAAGATGTCAAAGGATGAGCTCCAGGAGAAGCTAAGGCAGCTTAGGCGGGAGTACTTCGATTTGCGTTCGAAGCTCTCCGCAGGCGCTCCTCCAGAGCAGGTCCACCGGTTTAAGATGGTCAGAAGAGAGATAGCCAGGGTACTAACAGTGATGAGGGAGAGGGGGTACATAGCTTGAGCAATGAGGCGTCAGTGGTGCGCCGAGGGCCCGCGATTAAGCCTTCAGATCTCTTATACCATGAGCTGATTGGCCTTGAGGTATCGATCGTTAGCGCGCCGGACCCAGATCAGGTGGGTCTGCGCGGAGTAGTTTTAGATGAGACTCACGGGCTGTTGATTATCGAGACCCAGGGGGGTACCAAGAAGATTCCTAAGAGCGGCAGGATATTCGAGTTCATCCTCCCCTCTGGGGTTAAAGTCGAGGTGCTCGGCGACAAGCTTGTGGGAAGGCCGGAGGAGAGGGTGAAGAGAGTATGAGCAGGAGGCGTACCCTGCCTGACTACATGATATCCGACGTGATCCCGCCCCAGAAGGAGTGCGATGATGACAAGTGCCCTTGGCACGGCACAATCTCCGTCAGAGGGAAGACGCTAGTCGGCGAGGTAGTTTCCACGAGGATGCAGAGGACGGTCACCGTGCTGATTAGGTACCTTCACTACGTCCCCAAGTTCAAGAGGTACGAGCGTAGGAGGAGCAAGATACACGCGCACCTCCCGCCGTGCATTGAGGTAAAAGAGGGTGATATCGTCAAGATAGCTGAGACCAGAAGGTTAGCTAAGACTGTGAGCCACGTAGTCCTCGGAGTCGTTAAGGGGAAGCAGCCTCAAGCCTGAACTCTCTTCATCGCTTTCTTCTCCACCCATACTTTGTGGTGTCGTAGAAGGGCATTTTGACGACCTCAACCGGAATCTCTCCAAGCCCCTTGGCCGTTAGCTTAGTTCCCGGCGACGCCAAGTCGCTTTTCAGGTATCCCATCGCCACGCCGACCCCGACCGTCGGGCTGAATGTGCCGCTGGTAACTCTCCCGACGGTCTCTCCTTCGGCTAATAAGAGGTCTCCATGTCTGGGGGCTCTCCTCGAGGAGCTCTTGAGCCCTACCCTTACCTCCCTTGGGCCCTCCTCAACCCTAGACGCCACGGCATCCTTTCCGATGAAATCTTTGCTTAGATCCACGGCAAACATAAGATCAGCTTCTACCGGCGTAGTCTCTTCGTCCATGTCTTGACCATAGAGTGGCAGGCCTGCCTCGAGTCTCAGAATGTCTCGGGCGCCTAAACCGCAAGGAGCAACTCCCTTGTCAACGAGGCTCCTCAAGAATCGCTCAGCAACTCCCACGTCCCAGAATATGATCTCGTAACCATCCTCTCCGGTGTACCCGGTTCGACTTACCAGCGCCTGACTGCCCTCTACGTCCACAAGGGTGTTCCTAAACTTCTTGATCTTGATCTCTCTTCCAAGGATCTCGTGGACTACCTGCCTGGCCTGTGGGCCTTGGACAGCCAGCATAGCCGTGCTGAAAGTCTCATCTTTAATTTCTACATCCATCTGACGCCTTGCCGCCATCTCCTCGAACCAGGCTAGTATCTTCTCGCGGCTAGCCGCGTTAACCACTACCATGTACTCCTCCGCGCCTACCCTGAAGGCCATATCGTCGTCTTTGATGCCGCCCTCGTAGTTCAGCGTGAGCGTGTACCTGCTCCGCCCTATCTCAACGTCAACCTGATTCGTGGTCACGGTATTCAGGAAGCGAGTAGCGTCTTTCCCAGTTATGCTTAGCCTTCCCATGTGAGATACATCAAAGACGCCTGCTGCATTCCTTACAGCCAAAGTCTCTTTTAACGCGCTTGTAAATTTGAGGGGCATGTTCCAGCCTGCAAATACCGTAAAGTCTGCTCCATAGTCCCTATGAATATCTACAAGAGGGCTCTCGAAGGGCATCTAGCTAGCCCTCAAAGTGAAATCTTAAACCATTTTGATGCGGACTCTGCGTGGAGTGCAGAATGCCTGGAGAACTAAGCAAGGTTCTGACCGCCATATTTGGAGAGGAGAATGTACTTACAGACGAGATAAGCCTTGCTTCCTACTCATTTGACGCATCAAATGTTAGGGGGACGCCCGACGCTGTTGTCAGGCCGACCTCTGAGGAGGAAGTCGAGGAGCTGCTGACATCCGCGACCGAACACAATTACCCTGTAACCCCCAGAGGGGCCGGTACCTCCTTGGTTGGGGGTCCGGTTCCAACTCAGGGCGGGGTGGTTCTAGACCTCCTGAGATTGAACGAGATATACGAGATCGACGAAGAGGCCGGTTGGGCCGAGGTGGGGCCAGGGGTTCGAGTAAGCGAGTTGGAGTCAAAGATAGGCGGGGAGTTCTACTTCCCGATAAATCCAGACGGCCTCGGGGGCTCTACGATTGGGGGCCTCGCGTCAGAAGACGCTGCGTCAAGCCTCTCTGCCGCTTATGGGACCATAAGAAATCATGTGGTAGGGATAAAGGCCGTTACTCCTACCGGCAAGTGGCTTGATCTCAGAGGATTCCAAGGGGGAGGCCCAAGGTTCTTACTAGATGCCATTCTAGGGTCTGAGGGCACGTTAGCGGTCATCACGAGGCTTACGGTGAGGCTTAGACGAAGACCCCAGTACGCCCTGACCTACAAGGTCGAGCTGATAGACTCCCTCGACGCCCTGAGTCTCTACGACGAATTGCTCTCTAGGGGCGTTGAGCCGGCTGCTCTAGACGTTGTGCACAGGGACGTCATGGAGCTGGTGGGAGAAGGAGCCAGGGATGTGGGCGCCAGGGCTCTGGTGACGTTGATAGGATCGCCAGACTGCGTGGGTATCCAAGCTAAGAGGCTTGAACAGGCTCTAGAAGAGATCAAACCTCTATCCTTTGAGGTAATTGAGGAGATCAGTCCTGGTGGAAGGGCTCTCGTCATTCAAGCCCTGAGGCAGTCTAAGTTCCCCGCGATATTCGTCAGCGCCGCTCTCCCCACTCCTCAGTTGAGGGATAGTCTCCCGGAGGTGGAGAGAGTCGCGTCACGCTACAGAATCAGAACTCTTACAGTCACGTCAGTACCACTTGGCTGGGTTCTGGTTGGATTTGCGTATAATCCGCTCGACGAGAAGCAGGTCGATAGAGCAAACGCGGCCGCCATGAGCACGGCAGAACTGTTTTCGAAAGCTGGCGGTGTGCTGGGCTATGGTACAGGTATAGGGGCTTCTATGGCTCTGCCCTTCTCCAAGCAGAGGCCAGAGGCTTCTGCTGCATTCGCAGAAATCAAGCGAGCTTTTGATCCGGCTTGGATACTTAATCCTGGGAAGATTGTACCCATGAGAGGGTGAAATTCGATGTCATACGAGGAGAAGCCACAACCGCTGTTTTCAGAAAAGCTCACGAGGTTGCTTGAGACGTGCCTCAGGTGCGGCGAGTGCAACAGATTTTGTCCAGTATACAGAGTATTTGAACTAAATGAGGCCTACTCACCCAGAGGATGGGTGAATTTGGCGTCCCAGATGAACCGGCGTCAGCTGCAAGTTTTCATTGACCTCATCGAGCACATGTATGGCTCCGTGCTCTGCGGCCTCTGCGATCGCCCGTGTCCCTATGGAGTCCACCCATCGGAGCTAATACTGCTCACGCGGAAGGAGCTCATAGACTTGGGATACGTTCCCCCACTCAACGTTGCGGCCCTACCCAGAAAAATACGAACAATCTTGTCTCTCTTCGAGCCTGCCGCGGCCGAGGGGAGCTGGCTTCCTCCATCGGCAGGAGACTCTCCGGAAGTTAGCGAGACGATGATGTTCGTTGGTAGGTGGGCGCTAAACGCTCCAGAATCTGCTGTAGCTGCTGTCGAACTCGCCATCAGGTTCCCCAGGGCAGTCCCAATACGAGATATGAGGTTCTCGTGTGGAGAGATACTCAGGCTAGCAGGGTACTTCGATGAAGCCAGAGAGGAGCTAGACATGTTTGCAGAGTGGCTAAGCGATAGAGGCGTGCGCAGGGTATTAACTGCCTGCCCTGAAGCGGCGGAAAACCTTGCGAGCAAGGGTATAGAGGCAAAAATGCTGCTGGAAGATCTCTTAGAGTATACCGAGGGATTCCTCTTAGACAAGCTTGCAGATAAGATAGTCGTGCTTGTAAGGGACTGCTGGAATGAAAACGCCAACTCGGCGGCCAGAGACCTCCTAGCCAGAGCGGGAGCCAGTGTGAGAAGCGCGGAGTTTTGTGCCTCGTGCGGTTACGGGGTAACATACAACGCGCGCCCAGACATCATCAGAAGGCTCGGCGTTAGTCTCCTAAGGGAGGCCGAATCCAACGGTGCAAGCTACCTAGCCTTCGTTCATCCACTCGCCTACGCTGCGGTGAAGTATGCCACCCAAGGTGTGAAGAGCAAAGTTAAGCTCGTTGACGTGTTCCAACTCTTGCTCCAATCAACGCGGAGGGTCTGAGTGAGGGCTCTCCGATGCCGGAGTATACAAACCCAGCCTTTTCAACGATTTCTCTTCTAAACACAAGCCTTCCATCATAGAGCAGCACGGGACCGTCTTGAGCACAATACTCCCTCAATGATGTTAGACTCAGCTCGTAGAACTCTGGGTGGTCGGTGGCTAGCACCACACAGCAAGCCCCCTTCGCAGCCTCGTAAGGGTCGTTCGTCATTTCAGCCCCGAAGGACTCCCTGCAGCGTGGGTCGTAAGCCCTAACCTCGACTCCCCCAGAGAGGAGCAGTCTTATGAGCTGACCTGCCGGGCTTCCTCTCGCGTCTGAGACACCCCCTTTGTACGCCGTGCCCAGCACTGCTACTACGGCCTGAGACCTACTTCGCTCAGTTGATTCTATGAAATCCAATATCTCTCGTGCGGCAAGCTCTGGCATTGATTCATTTATCCCCCTGGCCCTAAGGATGAGTTCTGGGACATATCCTCGTTCCATAGACGCGTTTGCTAAGAACAGCGGATCCTTAGTTAGGCAACTTCCCCCCACACCTATCCCTGGCCTAAGTATAGCTACTCTCGGGTGCATATTTGCGATCTCTATCACTCGCCTCGCGCTAACACCTAATGCGGAGCAGATGCGCGCGATCTCGTTGGCTAACGCTATATTTACGTCTCTGTAGGTATTCTCGACGAGCTTAACTACCTCAGCGGTCAGAGCGTCTGTTACGGTTATCTTCCCTTCGCTGAATGAAGCGTAGAGTTCCTGGGCCAGCCTGCCGGACTCCTCATCTACCCCGCCAATGACCCTATGGGCATGAGTGAGTTCTTCTATGAGCTTGCCTGGCATTGCCCTCTCGGGACAGTGCGCTACGAATATTTTGGCCCAGCTCAGCTTGGCTAATTCTCTAGCCACGAGCCCAGCAGTGGTTCCAGGAGGTACCGTGCTTTCCACCACGACTAAGCAGTCTCTATCTACGGAGGCTTTGACCAGCTCTAGGGCCGATCTAAGGTACGAGAGATCGGGTTCTCCACCATTAATTCTGGGCGTTGGAACGGCTATTACGTATACATCGGACCCTCTGATCTCAGAAGCGTTGCTCGTTGGGGAGTACTCACCTGACCTCTTTGCAGCCATTAACAAGTCGTCTAAACCGGTTTCACCAGAAAATGGAGTAAGGCCGGCCTTCAACCTCTGAACGAGCTGGCTGTTAATGTCGTAACCAACGACTCGAAAGCCAGCTTTAGCTAAGAGAAGGCTGAGCGGAAAGCCTATGTACCCCTGCCCCAGCACGGCAACGCGTGCTTCTCTCTTATTGATCACTTTCAGCAGTCTAGCGAAGGAAGACGCAGTCCTTGAGTCGGTCATCGTCGACGATGCTAGCTGCCTGCCGCGAGTAATAACTGTGCTATGCGAAACGGTAGAAAAGGAAGCAATCGTGGCAGATAGGGAGCCCAGTACATCAGACTAGCGTTCCCTGAAGCTCTCTGACCTTAAGCCTCGTGATGTAGCCTGCAATCCTGTTCCTGTAGACCTTCGACCTAACTATCGCGATCCTCTGCAGCATCCTCTTGTTGTGCTCGAAATCAGTGGTCCACAGCTCTGGATACTCCTTAACTAACTTGTAGGCTATCCTCTTTATTGCTCTCTCTCTTACGGTTCCCATAATTCCTCACGCTCCGCCACTGCTCGCGGTATATAAAGGTTGGCGGTTCCAAGCCCTCTCTACGATCTGTCTGGCGGTTGGAAGAACCTCTATCCTCCTCCTCTCGTGCTCCTTCATCTCCTCTATGAGATCTTCAAGGATTTGCATCTTGCACTCTCCGCAGAGCCTCTCGCCGGCGACGCACTCCCTGTAGATCTTCTCCAGCTCCTCGTCTTTATCTGCATACAGGTGGAACTTGGCTATCTCGTACACAACGCACTTCCATGGCTCTCCACCAAGCTCTCTCTGGAGTTGAGCGGTCTCTCGACCACCGGTGAAGGCATTTAGGATCTTCTTCCTGACGAGGCTCTCGTCGTCTCTTAGGCTTATGTAGCTCATCGGATCCCTCTTCGACATCTTCTTGTCGCCGAGCAGGCTCCTTATTATCAGGTGGTACGTGGATGCGGGCTCTACGAATCCCCACTTAGGCTTCAACTTACTTGCAACATCTCTCGTGAGCCTCAGGTGAGGGTCTTGGTCTATTCCCACGGGGACTAGGGTTGGCTTGGGTCCACCAAGGTCTGGGTGCTGGGGAAGTAGAATGTCGCCTATCTGGACTAAGGCCGAGAGGTATAGGCCCATGTGCCTCTCGCCGTAGACGGCCCTCATCGTTGCCAGCGTTATGCCTCTGGCGGCCAGCGCCGCCAGCTCGTGAACCCTAATCTCCTTGCTCTGGAAGTAGATGTAAGCCCTCTCTAGGTCTAATCCAGCAGCGAGGAGATCCGATACGTTGCTAATCGCGATCTTCTTGCTTTCCTCAAAGCTGATTCCATTGTCCTCCCATGCCTCTATGTCTGCTATTGAGAATACCGCTATGGCCTGTGGAGACTTTCTCTGGAAGTACACGAACTCCTTCACTGTCTGGAAAGTTCCCATGTGATAATCGCCCGTCGGCTTTATCCCCGTGAGAACTGCGTACTCTCTCCCCGACCTTATGGCATCGATAATGACGTCAAGATCTCTGTGGGCAAATATGATCCGTCTGCGAAAGAAGGGAGCATCCTGGAAGAACTCTACCTGCTCTTTGGTTGGTCCAGATAGCCCAAACTGCTCCATAACACGCCTGTAGTCCTTTACGATATCGCTAGACCAGGGATCCAGCCGATTTCCTTCCAGTCGTACCACCCTTCTCGGCCACACACTTGGCGAGTTTAAAACTGGTTTTGTTAGACCCATTGCGAGACGGTGTAGCTAATGAGCGGGGCGCTAGGGAAGTTTATCGAAATCCATCGCCCGCCAATTGAGGAGGAGATCGCGAGATTCTTGGAGGACGTAATCGAGGAAGCCCCCAGCGCCAGGGTTCGCGAGTACTACGAGAATCTGAGGGAGTACCTGCTGAGGGGTGGGAAGAGGCTAAGACCTATCTCCATGATAGCTACCTACGAGGGATTCGGCGGGCAGGTCGACGCCAAGATCTACAGGGCTTCGATATCAGTGGAATTACTCCACGCGTCGTCGCTCATTCACGATGACATCATGGATGAGAGTCCAACTAGGAGGGGAGGGCCGGCATTTCATGTTCTAGGCGAGGAGTGGTTCTCCCACCTAGACGTGAGCAGGGTGCCTCACAACGTTGGCATTTCCGTGGGCATCCTCGGCGGCGATAGTCTGCTCGGTCTCGGCTTGGAGGCCTTGTACTCTGCTGGATTTGCGTCAGATCGCGCCGATCTAGCGGCCGCGGAGTACGTCAAGGCCTACAGAAGGCTCATAGAAGGCCAGTTGATGGACATTTACCTGAGCTGCAAGGAGGAGCTGCCGACCGAGGATGAGGTCCTACAGATGCTCTCGCTAAAGACGGGGGCGCTATTTGCAGCCTCCCTAAAAATGGGTGCAATGCTTGCCGAAGCACCAGCAAGCGCCGTGGCCGCTCTAGAGAGCTATGGCCTGAAGGTAGGCGTGGCCTTCCAGATAAGAGACGACATACTCGGGCTATTTGGAGACCCAAAGATCACAGGAAAGCCGGCAGACTCCGACGTTAAAGAGGGTAAGCGCACCCTCCTGATCATCAAGGCCTTAGGCACGTGCTCAGGGGAGGCTAGGAGGAAGGCCCTATCTATACTCGGGAACCCCAACGCCTCTGACGAGGATGTCGAGTTCGTCAGAGAACTCGTGAGAGACACAGGTTCCCTAGACTACGCGGAGAGCAAAGCAATAGAGCTAATAAATGACGCCAAGAGAGCGCTAAAGGAGCTGGAGGGTATTGCTAGGAGCGAGCTCATAGAGCTACTCGACGAGCTGGCGGAGGCTTTGGTCTTCAGGAATCGTTAAATCTGGGGTTTACCGTGATTTTATTGCGCCTGCCACTGCATGACCCCGGGCGAGGGAGGACGGCGTGGGCCGACCTTTGAGCCCGCGGGATTAGTTGGCAGGCGCTCAACCTCACGACGATGTTGAGTTGTTTGAATCGATTTGTTTCTCGAGGTAAGTCAGGCTGCGCGTTAGCGGGCTTACCTCAGAGGGTTTAGAGGTGATGTTAAGCTTGAGGAATTCGCCAGGTTGGGAGGCTAAGTCTCACAACAGGAATAGGGATGCTGAGCACCACCCGAAGTACCTGATTCACTTGGATATAGTTGTCAACGGCCATGTAGATGACAGCGACGTCATAGGGGCCCTCTTTGGACAGCTAGAGGGGTTGATAGGACCGGAACTGGAACTGAGAGAACTTCAGAGAACTGGAAAGATAGGGAGAATTCAAGTGCACCTCAGGAACGAGGGAGGAAAGACCAGGGGACTTATTCAGGTAGGCTGCAGCCTCGACAAGGCTCGGACTGCCATCATAGCCGCCGCCATGGAGAGCGTCGATAGGGTCGGCCCCTACACGGCGAAGGTAAAGCTTCGAAAGATAACCGACCAGAGAGAAGAGAAGAGGAGGTTTATAGCCAAGAGAGCGGTCGAGATCTTGAGAGAATGGCGAAGCCAGGCGGCCGAGTCCTCTAGGGACTTGCTGGATAAGATCCTGAGGGAAGCGTCTCGGGAGGAGGTGATCCTCTACGGCCCAGAGAAGCTGCCGGCTGGCCCCGGAGTCGACGAGTCAGAAGAACTCATCGTGGTCGAGGGGAGGGCCGACGTTGTAAACATGCTTCGATACGGGTGGACAAACGTCATCTCAGTTGGAGGCGCCGTAGAGAGGGTGCCTGACACAGTCATAAAACTGATATCGCAGAAGGAAGCCATTGCATTCGTCGACGGTGACAGAGGCGGAGAGATGGTCCTAAGGGCCCTGCTAGAACAAACCGATGTCGACTACGTGGCCAGGGCGCCTCCCGGGAAGGGAGTGCAGGATCTAACCGCGAAGGAGATAAGGAAAGCTCTCGAATCTGCTGTTTCAGCAGAAGAAGAGAGGCAGAGGATGGGTATAAAGAAGGTCGCGGTGGGAGCGCGGCAAGCAGTTCCTGCCCTCGGTGAGACGCTTGAGTCAGCAGTGACTCGTCATGCGAGATCAGAGGTTCAGGGGTGGGAGCAGAGGATCCCTGCTAATCTCCGCGAGTGGCTCAAGGAAGCCATATCCTCTGGAAAGGCCATCCTATTGTCTGAGGACCTCACCAAAGTCAAAGAAGTGAGGGTGCCCGATCTGTATGACGAATTGAGTTCCACGCAGGGGGCCAAGTACCTGGTTTACGACGGTAACGTTACGCAGAGAATAGTAGACAAGGCTCACCTCGCGGGGATCAAGGTCATCGTTGGCAGGCGGACTTACGACCTGAGCAGGATACCGGTAGGCGTCAAGGTATTCACGCTAGAGTAATTTTACTGAGGAACAACTGTGGTGGCTATGCGCATTATAAAAAAAGATTTGAAAAAGGGAATTCTGGCTGTAAAGTTAGATGGGCCTGAAGACCTCTACTGGCTCTCTTTTGCGATTAAGCCGGGAGATCTGGTCACTGCAAGAACTACTCGTCGATTTAAGCCAGAGGGCCAGCAGAGGCCAGACAGCGGAGAGCGCGTTCCTGTGACATTGACGCTGGAAGTCGAGAAGGTGGAGGTAGACTCAACCGGCGGGTCGATGAGGATCTTAGGAGTGGTTCGCCGGGCGCCCGAATGGCTCGGCATTCAGGGCAAGCACCACTCCATAGAGGTCGCTCCAGGTTCTCAGCTAACCATCTCCAAAGAACATTGGGACGATGTGGCACTCGAGGTCATAGAGAGAGCAGAGCAGTCAACTCTGTCGCCAAAGGTTCTTGTGATAGCACTCGATGACAGAGAAGCTACCATCGCCACCATAAGCAGATTCAAAGTAACGCCAGAAGTATCTTTGAGAGCGTCTAGGAGGGCTGACGCGCGATCAAGACGCGCGGATAGCATCATAAGCAAGGAGTTCTTCAGTGAGCTCTCAGAGATAATCAACAGGCTAGTTGAGAGACACTCCCCTGAGGCTGTCGTCGTCGCCGGGCCAGGATTCTTCAAGGAAGAGTTCGCTAAACACCTTACTGAACACTTCCCAGAGATTGCGTCGAAGATCAGGGTGGTTGACGCATCCTCCGCCACCCTTAGCGGTGTGTACGAAGTGTTAAAGCGGGGTGAGGTTGATAGAGTTGCCAGAGAACTCTCTGTATCAACCGACGCAAAATTGATCGAAAAGTTCCTAGCAGACCTATCTAAGGGGTCACGGCTCGTAGCATACGGGGCGGACCACGTGAGAACTGCACTATCCTACGGGGCCGTGGAGACCATCCTCATCTCAAGTCACATGGTATTCGATCAGCGCAAGAGGGATCTCTCTAAGGAGCTTCTGGAGCTGTGCAAGAAGACTAGGGCAGAATTCCGCATTGTCGACTCTGAGACTGAGCCAGGGCAGGTTCTCGATTCGCTAGGAGGAGTTGTGGCATTCTTGAGATTCCCAGTAGAGGAGCAGTCATGACAGCAGTTCTAGGATGAAGTAGAGGATTACTCCAGATGTGATTAGCTTTCTACCCTTGTAGGAGAAGATATCTGAGGCCCAGAGCACCACACCGACCGCTATGAGGGTTCCTGAGAGTATTCTTCCTATGTCTAACGCTACCTCCTTTATGAATTCCAAAATATCGACTAGCTCGTCAACAATCTTCTGAAAAACTCCATCCTCACGGCTGATAGGGTTCCCGCTGACAGGAATACACGAAGCGGCCACAATAAGCCACATCAGGCAAGCAACAACGATGGCTCTTAGCAAACTCATCAATCATTCTCTTCTGACGCATTAGATGAGGCTAGCAGATGCTAAAACATTCCTCTCAACTTCTTCCTAAGGCCCTTCTTCACGCGCGCCAATCTTACGAGCGCCTCCTCAATGCTCTCGCTGACATCAAGTCTGTAATGCACGTACAGACCGCTTTTTCCGCGAACCCTCCTTTCTGTGAGTACTCTGACTCTCTCCAGGACTGTGCCGAGGGAAATGCCTAGGAGCTTGGCGACGACTTCTTCTCGACCCCTGACTGAGACTTCTTCATGTCCCCACTCCCTCGGGAGTATTAGCTTCAGCTCCTTGTTCACGCCGGGAGTGCGCTTTCCTTCAAGAACTCCGCTGAGGTCTAAACACCCGCCAAATCTGTAGAACTCTTCCTCCCTTTCTCCCAACGGTACGAGAGGGAATGATACAGTCAGCCTCTTTCCCAAATGGATGTAGGCCTTCACCGCGCTTAAAGGCGTGGCTTGGGCTATCTCCCTAGCTAAAGGATCCCCAAATCTCTCCTTGAGCACCATCTCTATGGCGGAGGGCGGGAGCCTCGGCCTCAGTATTACGATGTCGACATCGCTTCTCGCGTCTACATCACCCCTAGCCACGCTGCCGTAAAGAAGTGAGACTTGACCCGCGCGATCTAGGCACTCCATGATCTCGGCCGCGCTTCGCCTTAATTGGGCGAGCAGTCTCCAATGATGATCGTCGTATTTGACAACGCGATCAGGTTTTAGACCCCACACCAGGGCGCACCACGCAGGATGGCCTTAAAGGAAGGGGGAGAGCAGAATATCTGCACAGTCTGCGGAGCCAGAGAAGCGGTATATCACAGGAGGTACTCTGGAGAGAGCTTGTGTGAGGCCTGCCTAAGGAAATCATTGGAGTACAAGGCGAGGCGAACCATAGGCAGGAATAACCTCCTGAACCGGGACACGAAGGCGGTCATTCTGGTGAGAAACACAACGTTAGATAGCGCAGCTCTAGACCTCTTCTTGAAGATCGAGGAGGAATTCCCAGAGGTCAAGCTGGCCCTAGTTACTGTAACCTCCGAGGGGGTCGATTACTGGCGTTCTGCTCTGAAGCACACGATCGAACTCGCCAGGTCTAGGGGCTATGAGGCTGTCGTATCGCTCGCCACACTAGAGGAGATTGACGCGATCAACCTACTGTGGCTGGCTCGGAGAGGGAGCTGCCTAGTGATCAGAGGGAGGCTGGCTTACCCCCCACCCCCCGAGGGCGTCGATGTGGTTTTCCCCTTCTACGAGGTTCTCGGTTCGGAGCTTCTAGCCTCCCAAGGGTTACGGTGGGAGCCCTCCAACAGCCTGCTCAGGTTCATCGAGTCGCTGGAGGAGGAATTCCCGGGATCCACGTACAACATGCTCAGGGCGATTGAGAGGCTGGCCTCACTTGAAAGGTCAATCATTTAATTGGTGGGCTGAGGCTCGGCCACGATCTGGGGCGAGGGGATGGGTGGCCAATGTCGGAGAGGGAGGCATTCGAGCTAACGCCGAAGGAAGGAGACTTCGCCAAGTGGTTCGACGAGGTTTTATTCAAGTCGGAGATTCTAGACGAGCGGTATCCAGTCAAGGGCATGTACGTCTGGCTTCCCTACGGCTATCAGATAATGGAGGCCGTTATGAGCATAATGGAGCGACTGCTAAGGCAGACTGGGCATAAGAGGGTCTACTTCCCTGGCGTAGTCCCAAAGAGCGTTCTGAGCAGGGAGTTTGAGTTCATCAAGGGATTCCAAGATTCGGTCTACTGGATCACAGAGCTGGGAACAAAGCCTTCTCCAGAACCGCTTGCACTGCGTCCCACCAGCGAGGCGATAATGTACGAGGTACTCTCAAAGTGGATCCAGAGCTACGCAGACCTTCCCCTCAAGATATACCAGATCGTCCCGGTGTACAGGTTTGAGACCAAGGCTACGCGTCCTCTCATTCGAGTGAGGGAGATCGCGTTCTTCAAGGAGGCTCACACGTTTCACGCAACTCTCGAGGAGGCAGCAGAGCAGGTGAAGGAAGGGGTGGAGATCTACAAGAAGTTCTACGACGAGCTGCTCGTACCTTATCTCGTCGTAAAGACGCTGCCTTGGGACACGTTCCCTGGAGCAAAGTACAACATAGACCTGATAACGGTCATGCCCGACGGTAAGGCCCTAGAGCTCGGAAGCGTGATAAACTTTGGAGATCTCTTCGCTAAAACGTACGATCTGACGTACATGGATGAGAACGGGCAGAAGAGGTATGTTAACACATGCTCGTACGGGATCTCTGAGAGGAGCTTGGCCGCGATCATTGCGATACACGGAGACAACAAGGGCCTCAAGCTGCCTCCTAAGATAGCCCCGGTGCAGGTTGTTGTCATACCAATTCCGAAGGTGGGTGAGAAGGAATCGGTACTGAGGAAGGCGCGAGAGGTCTATGAGCGGTTGAAGGAGGCCGGGATACGGGTCAAGCTCGACGACTCAGAAGAGAGACCCGGCTATAAGTACTACAAGTGGGACATGAAGGGCGTCCCTCTGAAGGTAGACATTGGATCCCAGGAAGTGCAGGGCGGCTACGTCTCAGTTGCTCGCAGGGATCGAGTCGAGAGAACGAAGATCCCAGACGAGCGACTTATAGAGGGCATAATGGAGGAGCTCTCGAAGTATGAACAGGCGCTCCGCGAGCAGGCAAACGAGTACCTCGCTAGCAGGGTAGCACGCGTGAAGACCTTTGATGAGATAAGGCAGGCAATCCAAGAGGGGAAGATAGCGGGATTTGGGTGGTGCGGACGAGAGGAGTGTGCTCACACGATGGAAGAAGAGATAGGCTATGGAATCCTAGGTTACGAGGAGAACATTCTCTCCGGCAATGAGGAGACCTGCATTGTCTGCGGAGAGCCAGCTCCCCACGTGGCATGGATTGGTCGGAGTTACTAAGTTCCCCACTCCATCGACCTTTTATAGGGGCCCCTCGGAGCATAACGTGGAAGGGGAATACATCATGCCCAAGAAGAGAAAGAGCAGGGGAAGGAAGCTGTCGGATTCAGGTCATGAGAAGCCCGTACAGTGTGTTGCATGCGGCAGACTGGTTCCCGCTGACAAGGCCGTGCGGATAACCAGGTGGGTCTCTCCAATCGGAGGTCCGCTGGCTAGGGAGCTTGAGAAACAAGGGGCCTATATCTCCAAGAGGCTGGAGACTCGGTATTACTGCATCAGCTGCGCCGTACACAGAGGTATCGTCAGGCCAAGGCCGGAAGAGGAGAGGAAGATAAGAAAGCCCCTACAGGCGAGGAGAACTAAGCAGACCGGGAAGCTGCCGCTTAAGTTCCTTAAGCTGTGACGGTCAGAAGAACTCCTCTAGCCCCCTCCTTCCCTCACTTATTCCAACGCCCTTTAGGGCCTGGAGCGTTCTCTCTACAACCTGATCGAACATCTTGAGGTAATAGTTCAGATCACAATCATCTACGTCAAAGAACTCAGCTGGTCTCGCTCTCTCGTTGACGCTTCCCTCGCCCTTAACGATGAGTATCCTGAGTACTTGACCCCGATGAATTTCTATACCTTTATTCTCCTCTAACCACTTTCCTGCTACGAAGCCTTTCGTTTTTCTCTCAAACTCCTCAAGCTTCTTCCCTAAAGTTTCTATGATTATTAGGTCCTCCTTCTCAACTCTCCCCTGTTGGAGCGTCCTTCGCACCTCTTGCAGCTTCTTCTCGATCTCAACTAGCGGCTTACCTTCGAGAGCCATCCTAACTGCGGTCTCCTGAGCCCTCTTTATGATCGGTGGATAGTCTCTCCTTATGAACTCGAATCCCTTAGCTATGAGTCTCCCCCCCACCAGATGGGCATACTTCTTCTTGGTCAGGTAGAGCCCTCTCTCTGCAACATATTGGAGTTCAATCGTGAGTGGGACCTGCTGATTGAGCCACTCTGTTAGAGCTTCATAATCCTCTGGCTTGCCCCCCAAGATCTGAACGCCATCTGTGTCAACGTACACAGCTTGGAAACCTCTCTTCTCAATCAGTTCAATGACCTCCTTGATGTAACGTCTCCCGAGTGCTGCCGTGAGTTCAGCGGCACCCACATTACGGAGAGAGGCGCCTTCCCACCCCATGTAACCGTACATCGCGTTAGTTACCACCTTGATGGCCTTCTGAATGGCATCTAGCCGTCTGTACTCAGGGCTGTCGGGCTGAACTTCCTTCATTTGCCTCTTAACCTCGGCCCTCTTCCTGAGGAGTTCTTCTGCCAAGGTGGAGAACAGCCCCCTCCTGTCCTTGCAGACTTTCTTGGTTATTCCCTCAGCGGAAACTTCCGCCGTCTCACAGGAGCCCTCTCTCGGCTCAACGGTCTCCGGGCTGATGTTGTGGAGAATCATTATGGAGGGGTACATGCTCTTGAAGTCGAGGTACCCTATCTTTTCGTAGAGCCCAGGGGCCTTGAGCCAGACGTATCCGCCTGGAAACTTCCCGCCTCCTTTGCTAGGCGGTGGGAATATCCACCCCTGGGCCTTGCCGTGGATAAGTGCGAGGGATTCGACCAGCCCTCCGACTGGAGTTCTAGTAACCTCGTATAGGTGCCTCCATGTTAGCTTCGCGAGTTCCGCCTGGTGGGGGAGCAACTTCTCCGCCAGAGTCCTTATCACGCCTACCTTCTTTCGAAGATATGTCAAAAGCGCATCTCTAGAGTTCTTCCACTTCTCTGCAATCCTGAACTTGGGCACGGGCCTAGGGCGATCGATCCCCAATTCGTCAGCTAGCTCATACCAAGATTTAGTCGGAAGTTGTGGGAAGTCCCTCCACGCCAGAGAGAATAGGTCCACATTCGCTCGACCGACTATCCTCTGCTCAACTAAGATAATACCTCTGAAGAATCTTCCCGTCTCTTGGATCTCTGAGCCATCCCTCCCCAGAGCGAGCCTAACCCCCAGTAGGCTCGCTCTGGAGATCATGTGCTGAAATTCGTCCGCATCTTGTCCGAAGCTCACTATAACGTCGGGATCTACTCTCTTCACCAGCTCGACGAATTGCCTGAGAACCTCAGCGTCATCTTCAGACGATATTACTTCTGGCTCTTCATCGCCCAGCGTATACCCTATCGCCAGAACTGGACTCTTTCCTCGAATCGGGAAGCCATCTTCACTGTATATTAGACCTGAGAAGTAGAGGATAGACAGGTCTTCTAGAGACCCCTCCCCCACGACGGTAACGCTGTTGTCAGATGCTTTGACTACTGAGAAGGGCGCCAGACGTTCCTCTAGGAGATACTGATGCCAGGGAGGGACGTCGTATTCCCAGGCCTCAGGAACGAGTTTGGCGAGCTGTCTCCGGTCATCTTCGTCCCGAGCCACGACCTTTAGGAATTCCCGTGGAGACCAAGGATCTAGCCCTGTGACCTTCTCTACCTTCGCGGCCCTAGCTTGGAGCTTAGCCTCGATCTTTCGGTCCACTCGATCAGCTGGGACGTAGAAGTATGGATTGAACCGAACCTTTATCTCAGCGCCTCCGCTCAGCCACAGGCTCAGACCATCAGCTCTCTCGTCGATATGAAAGAAGATCTTCTCACTCGCCATAGCCGCGCCTACTATTCGTTCTGTATAGCTTCAGGTTTAATTCTGCTGCTGGGCTGCTAACCAGCCCGCAGGCTGGCTACGTACTGACTCATCCTCCGTAGGCCCTCGCGTATTTTCTCCGGATCCTCTACGGCGGGGGCGAAGGATAACCTAACCCACCCCTCTGCTCCGAAGTCCACGCCTGGCGCTAGCGCAACCTGCCACTCGTTCAAGAGACCCTGAACGAACTTCCTAGAACTCCTCTCTACTTCTTCTACATTGAAGAACACGTAGAATCCACCCAAGGGCCTGAGCACCTTTAACCCCTCTATCTCGGAGAGCAGATCGGCCGTCATGCTGGCTACCTTCCCGTACATCTCAGGGGTCTCCTCTAGCATGTACTTCCTCAGCCACTCGCCGATTCCAGGCCGTCTCATCATTCTAACAAACGCCCTCTGCGGTATTCGTGTTGGAGCCAACGTCCTAGCCTGCTGAACGGTTTCTACGGCCCTGACGAGTTCTGGATCGCAGTAGAGGTAGGCCATCCTCCAGCCCGGAGCCCTGAGTTCCTTTGACATAGATGCGAGCCATATCTCGTTCTCTCTTCTCGGGCGAGAGTAGTATCTTGGCATTCCGTGATAGTGGAACATCCTGTAGGCGACGTCAATGAGGACCCACACGCCCTTCTCTTCTGCTACGTCAGATATCGCCTCTAGAGTGTCGTCATCAAATACCTGACCGTCAGGGTTTCCTGGAGTGACTAGTATGATCATTCTGGTATTTGGACCGATGAGTTCTTGTAGCTCCCCAACGTTTGGCTCAAAGCGACCTCCCTTCAGGATGTCCCACCACTTTATCTTGACCCCCATGAGGGTTTCAACTAGGAGCTGTCTCTGGTAGTTCAGGTAGCATGGTCTGGTCACTATGACCTCAGAACCTCTATCCAAGGTGGCGAGGAAGAGACCTCCAGCCAGATCGGTACTTCCCAAGCCAGAGAGGAGTTCCTCAGGAGAGACCTTCCTACCGAAGAGCAGCCGCTCATACTCTGCTACGGCGTCCAGAAACTCAGGATCGCCCTTGGTGGGGGGGTACCTCGCGCTGAGCCTAATCTCTTTCTCTTCATCCACGATCTCGCTTAGTGCTTCGATCAAGGGCCTGGGGGGAGGGTCTTGAGGCCATCCTCCCCCGAGGTACACGAGAGGCCTCGGGTACTTCTCTGGATTCCTCTCATAGTCTGCGACAAGACTCATTATCTCTCGAATCGAGCTAGGGTTCTCTACAGCGTACCGAGCCGTCTCAGAGATCTTGGCTCTCATAAGGCAGACCCAAGACTCGGCTCCTCTTTTTGTTAAAAGTTAGTCGCATTCAGACAGACCCACAATTAGAGGGGGGCTTAGCAGCTCCTGCGTTTCCCGGGCCCTTGCGGAGCCCAGTACTCCACAGGACGTGGCCGGGCTTAACTTCCGGGTTCGGAATGAGTCCGGGTGTGTCCCCGGCCACTATGGCCGCTCGCCCCGTTCGTGCACTTTCGTCCTGAATTTTAAATCTTCCGAGCAGCTGTGGCGAGTCTGGCAGGGAGGAAGAGGTGTCAAATTTGACCAAGGTAAGAGAACTCAGCAGAAACTACGATCCTAAGCAGGTAGAAGAGAGAGTGCTGAAGTTCTGGGAGGAAAAAGACATATACTCAACTCTCAGAGAGTCTCTGCGCGGGAGACCTAAGTTCTACTTCCTAGATGGCCCGCCCTACCCATCCTCAGGCGAGCCCCACCCTGGAACGGTCTGGAACAAAGTGCTGAAGGACGTCTTCATCAGGTTTGCTAGGGCCAGCGGGTATGACGTAGTCGATCGAGCTGGCTGGGACTGCCACGGTCTCCCCATTGAGGTCAAGACCGAGCAGATGCTCGGGTTCAAGACGAAGAGGGATGTGGAAGCGTACGGGATAGCGAACTTCGTGGCCAGGTGCAAGAAGTTCGCCGAGGAGAACATAGCCAAGATGACTGAGCACTTCAAGAACTTTGGAGCGTCCCTCGACTGGGCTGACGCCTACCGCACGATGGACGATTACTACATCGAGAGCGCCTGGTGGGGAATAAAGAAGATCTGGGAGCAGGGGAGGCTCAGAAGGGGACTACAGGTCGTTCACTGGTGCCCTCGGTGCGAGACCGTACTTGCGGACTATGAGGTAAGCGAGTACAAGGACCTGAGAGATCCCTCCATATACGTGAAGTTTCCGCTTAAGGAGAGACCAGGAGAGAGCCTCCTGATATGGACGACCACGCCCTGGACGCTACCTGCAAACGTCGCCGTGATGGTGCACCCAGACGAGACCTACGTGAATGTGAAAGTGGGGTCGGACCTGCTCATACTGATGGAAGCCAGACTTGAGGCCGTAGCGTCGGAGCTGGGCTGGGAGGACTATGAGATCGTGGATAGGTTCCTCGGATCGAAGCTCGAAGGCTTAGCTTACGAGCACCCGCTAAAGGAGCTGGTGCCAGTCCTTAAGGGTCTAGAGAGAGGTCACGTGGTGGTGCTGAGTTCTAAGTACGTCTCTAGGGAGGAGGGAACTGGCTGCGTGCACGCAGCGCCGGGTCACGGTCAAGAGGACTATGAGGAGGTCCACCTGCACTACGGACTTCCGGTGCTGTCTCCAGTGGACGATTCAGGCAGGTTTACGGAGGAGGCAGGCCCTTACGCTGGGATACCCGTTAGAGATGCTAATTCCAAGATAATTTCAGACTTAGAAGAGCTGAGAGCCCTGGCGGGAGCTGGCTACATAGTCCACAGGTACCCCGTCTGCTGGAGGTGCAAGACACCCCTGATAATTCGAGCGACGGAGCAGTGGTTCATACAGCTCTCTGATCTCAAGGAAAGGTTCCTGAGCGAGATGGAGAGAGTGAAGTGGACGCCAGGCTGGGCCGAGACCAGGTTTAGGAACTGGCTGGAAGAGCTTAGAGATTGGGTCATAAGCAGGCAGAGGTTCTGGGGGACTCCGCTCCCAATATGGATTTGTGAGAAGTGCGGTTGGACGACTGTGGTGGGCTCTCTCGACGAGCTGGAAGAGCTTTCTGGTACTAGACCCCCCGACCTCCACAGGCCGTGGGTTGACAAGGTCACCTTCACATGCCCCAAATGCGGGGGAACCGTCAGGAGAGTGCCCGATGTAATTGATGTCTGGTATGACTCGGGCATATCGTTCTTCGCGAGCTTAGGCTACCCCAAGAAGAAGGATGAGTTCAAGAGGCTGTTCCCTGCAGACTTCATAACTGAGGGGCACGATCAGACCCGAGGCTGGTTCTTCTCTCTCCTAAGGATGGGTGTGCTTTTGTTCGACAAAGCGCCGTATAGGTCGGTTCTGGTGCACGGATTCATGCTGGATGAGAAGGGCAGAGAGATGCACAAGTCCTTGGGAAACTTTGAGCCTCCTGACAAAATTGTGGCCGAGGTTGGCAGAGACGCCTTCCGACTATTCGTAATGACACGGACGCCTTGGAGCGACATAAGATTCGTCTGGAAAGATCTGAGGAACGCGGTTAAGACGCTGAACGTGATATGGAACATCTACTCCTTCGCGTCTACGTACCTCGCTGGCGTGGACATAGAAGAGTCCCTCGTCGATAGGGAGTTCGATAGACTCCCTCCAGAGGATCGGTGGATTCTCTCTAGGGCGGCATCTACCCGAGAGAAGTTCGTTGAAGCAATGTCCGAAAACTCGCCCCACGAGGCGCTGTCCGCATTGCTCGAATTCTACGTGGAGGACCTGAGCCACCTCTACATACACGCTGTGAGGAAGGTCCTGAGGAGAGAGGGGAAGGAAAAGAAGCTCAAGGGCGCGGTCTTACTCACAGCGCTAAAGTATGCCCTGCCGCTGCTCGGCATATTTACGCCGTTCATTGCTGAGGAGATATATCAAGCGTCTCTCCGGCAGCAAGGAGACCCAGAGAGCGTTCACATGCTGCCGTTGCCCCCACCGAAGCCAGAGTGGATATCTCTTGAGTTAGAGTCGGGCATGAACTACGTGAGAGAAGTCATCAAGGCTGGGCTTCAGGCCAGGGCATCGGCGGGGGTCAAGAGGAGAGCGCCTCTGAGATCTGTCGTGATCGTTACCGAGGATAGCAGCCTCAGGAAGGCTGCGACAATATTTGAGGGCGTGATAAAGACAGAACTCAACGTGCGCGAGGTCGTGCTATCCGGCGCTCCGCCAGAGGGCGAATGGTCTAGGACTGACATCTCTGTAGGATCGGTCTTTATGCCAACTGAACTCGGGCCTGAAGAGAGGCTCGAGTGGATAGCGAGGGAAATCTTGAGGAGAATTCAACAGACTAGGAAGGAGATGGGTCTCACGGTCGGCCGCGAGTTAGTGGAGGTCTACCTTTGGACAGAAGAAGATGAGGTAAGGAATGCAGTGTCTAGCTACGAGGAAGACATAGCAGAGGAGAGCGGGACTGTCGCGTTGAAGTTCATATCGAGTCCCGACGAAGCGCCGGCCGAGGCTCACGGCAAGCTCTGGGACATAGAGGGCATGAAGGCCGGCATATGGGTGGTGAAGGTTGAGGGTCGGGGGTTGGGTCAGTGAGGTCAGGAACATAGGAAAACACCTGAGGTTCATCGTGCTCAGGTCTTGGGATAAGAAGGTTCAGTTAACGCTCAAGAGGGGGGTTGTCCCGGACGAACTGTTCACAATAACCGAGGATCTATCTCAAGAGAGCGTTATTGAAGCCTACGGGGAGCCTGTGGAGCAGAAGCTGGCTAAGGCTGTTGATATAGAGATAATCCCCGAGAGGATCGTGGTACATAGCAAAGCGGACCTCAAGCTCCCACTTGATCCGAATTGGAAGGTACCGGCCCTTCTACCAACAAGGCTTGATAATAGACCTCTAGATCTCAGGAGACCAGAAATGCAGGCTATATTCAAGATAACAGCCTCCCTGATCAGGGGGATGACCGACTGGCTCGATGAGAACGGGTTTCTCAGGGTCTTCACTCCATGTATAATTGGTGGGGCAAGTGAGAGCGGGGCGGAGGTATTCAGGGTCAACTACTTTGGAAGAGAGGCCTTCTTGCGTCAGGATCCCCAGCTACATAGGCAGCTCACAATAATAGGGGGCTTTGAGAAAATCTACGACCTGGGAACCAATTGGAGAGCAGAACCGAGCCACACGACCAGGCACATAACGGAGTTTAGATCTTTGGCGGTTGAGATGGCATTCATATCCGACGAGACCGATGTCATGCGGGTAGAAGAGCAGGTCGTCGTCTCCGGAATAAAGAGAGTCCTCGAGGAGAGGTCCAAGGAGCTGGAGCTACTGAATGTCGATCTAGAGGTCCCTAAGACGCCCTTCCCAGAGCTCAGGTTCCCCAAGATCTACGACATCCTAGCTGAGTTTGGTAAGGAGATCCCGTATGGCAGCGACTACGATACAGAGTCAGAGGAGTTGCTGTGGCGCTACGTGAAGGAAGAGTACGGCTCCGACTTCTTCTTCGTCAACAGATTTCCCTTCGAGGCAAAGCCCTTCTACGTAATGAAGGCAGAGCCTCCGTGGGCTAGAAGCGTAGATCTACTCTACAAGGGATTGGAACTCAGCTCTGGGGGACAGAGAGAACACAGATACGAGGTTCTCGTCGCTCAGATCATAGAGAAGGGGATGCGCCCAGAATCGATGGAGTGGTTCACCAAGTTCTTCAAGTACGGCGCTCCTCCACACGGAGGCTTTGCGATAGGGATAGAACGTCTAGTGAAGCAGATGCTCGGGTTAAAGAACATCAGAGAGGCCGCCCTGTTCCCAAGGGACCCTGACAGGGTTCTCCCGTAAAAACTCGTCTCCTCGTTTTTAGATCGCTACTTCCCGTCCAATGGTTCTGTCCCTGAAGACGTCCAGCACCATCCCTTCTACTCTAACGTGATCTGTACTCTTGGCTTCCTAAACGGCCGCCTGAAGCTTGCTCTCTCGTTCAGCCTATATC
>DRBY01000119.1 GCA_011042755.1 Thermoproteota archaeon
ACCGCGCCTGCGAGAGCGAGCAGCGCCCCCTTGAACTCAGTGTGACTGAGGGAAAGCGATCCGTAGCCAATTATCGAGGCTCCTGCTACCCCCAGAGCCACTCCTAGAGATTCTCTCCTAGTTGGCAGCTCGCCAAGAGCTATCCATGCAAGTAGAACCGAAAATATTGGGGCAGAGTCTGTGAGAACCACGCTGGCCGCCACGGAAGTGTACTCCAGAGAGGTTATCCACGTACCAAAGTGTACAGCCAAGGAAACGCCAGAGAGAGTCAGCACGGTGGCTTGATGCCTCAACTCGGCCGCGATGGATTTCAGCGTCGGCGCCGAAATTAGGAGTAGTGTTAGCGACGCTATCCCCAGCCTATTCGCCCCAATAACCAGAGGAGGAGCGGCGCTCAGCTTGATTAAGATGCTAGCCAACGATACTGCTGAAACTCCGAGTATGAGAACTAGCCTGGGGTCTACATCCGGCCTCTTGGACCCTCTCACACCGATAACAAAGACCGCCGATTAATGAAAATTGCTCTGGAGACGGCTGAGGGACGGGATTTCGGCGGAACGGTAGCTTGGCGCGATGCGAGAAGGGGGTATGCTCCTCCCGCCTGCTGTGGGACTGGGTTAAGTTTGAACAACAGCATGTTTTTTGTTGATCTAGGCTAGGTGTAAGCTACGATGAAGATTAGAGAGGCTGGAGAAGCCGACGCCGCAGAGATCGTAGAGGTATACACATACGGAGAGTCCATTGACGACAGGCTGGAGAGGGTCAGGCGGTTTGGGTGGTGGGGAGATGAGGAGGCGCTGGCGTGGTACCTAAAGGCGCTCAAGTCGGTGGGCGGGGTTTCTCTAGTGGCCGAGGAGGAGGGGGAAGTCGTAGGAGAGGCCGAGATCGCTCCAGATAAGGATCCAAGCCTAGTTGGAGAGCACGCATTTCTGCTAAGCCTGTGGGTCCACCCTAAGTGGAGGGGAAGGGGGATCGCTAGATCTCTTCTCGAAGGCTGCATAGAGGTCGCTAGGAGTTGGGGGTTCAACACGCTGGACACCGTGCCCTTTGCTGGTACTGAGAGGTTCTTCGCTAACGTGGGGTTCTCTAAGGTTGCCACCCAGCTGGTCGTAGAGGCTGAGACTAGGGTTGCTCCGGAGCTAGCCGGTTTAGTGAAGCTCGGTCCAGACGACTATCCCGAGAGGCTCGCCATGCTGGCTGGACACTTCAGGCCCGGCAGGCTAAGCTGGAGGCTCCTCTGGGGCCAGTCAGAGATAGGGCTGGCCCTCCCCTCTCCGCAGGCATATGCGGTCAGGATGGGGTCGTGGAACTTCACAATTCTCCTCTACGCTCAGCCATCCCGCAACGGCCCCCTCGCAGTAGCGTTGATGTGGGGAGAGCCAAGGGTTAGTTCTGCTCAGGTGTTTGGCGCGCTTGAGGTGAGCCTGAGACTCGCATCAGAAGCCGGGTTCGCTAGAGTGAGGTCTCAGCCCTGGGAGAGATTCAGGTCGGCCTTCGCCGCGGCGGGATTTGTGGAGAAGGAGAAGCGATCCTGGCTCAGGAAGACGATTAGGCCCAAGTAGGTCTCGGTTAGGAAACCGCAGGTTATTTTACTCGCACTCATCCCTCGATTTCAAGGAGGCTGAAGTTCCGTTGGAGACCAAACCCCGTGAGAAATACGAGGCGCTTGTTGTTGGGGCGGGGATCGCCGGGCTAACTGCCGCCCTGTACCTCAGCAGGCAGAACGTTAGGACGCTAGTGATCTCGCTTGACTTAGGTGGTCAGCTCGTGCTGGCTCCAGAGATTCAGAACTACCCTGGGTTCAAGTCAATCGATGGATTCAGCTTGGCGAAGAAGGTGGAGGAGCAGGCAAGAGCATTTGGAGCTGAGATAAAGTTCGACGAGGCGGTCGGTATTTACGAGGAAGACGGGGGGTTCGTGATCAGAACATCAACTGGGGGAGAGTACTGGGGCGAGGTGCTAATTCTTGCCTTTGGGAAGAAGCCTAAGGAGCTAGGAGTCCCGGGAGAAGCAGAGTTCAAGGGAAGAGGCGTCAGCTATTGCGCCACCTGCGACGCGCCCCTCTTCAAGGGTAAGAAAGTCGTTCTGGTCGGCTTTGGGCACAGCGGCGTCGAGGCGGCGAGCATGCTGTCAGACGTAGCCGAGACGGTCTACTGGGTATTCCCCAGCAGAGCGCCCGGCGGTGAGGAGGGAGTTGCTCGCTCAGTAGCTAGCAGGCCTAACGTCGTGTTAATGCCAGAATCGAGGATCCTGGAGATTCGGGGAGATTCAAGAGTTAGAGAGGTCGTGGTGGAGACCCCAGAGGGCGTGAAGACGATTGAAGTGGATGGCGTGTTCGTCGAGATAGGCTACGAGCCGAAGACCGATATAGCAGCAAGGCTCGTGAAGCTGAATGAGAAGGGAGAAATCAAAGTTGACAAGCTCTGCCGAACCTCCAAGGAGGGAGTGTTTGCTGCGGGAGACGTAACGGACATCCCATACAAGCAGGCCGTGATATCTGCCGGAATGGGGGCTATTGCGGCATTGTCAGCCTACGCCTACCTGATGAAGAAGAGGGGAAAGAAGGTCTCTGTGATCGGCGATTGGAAGCACTTCAAAGTAGATGAGAGAGAAAAGGGGCCAAGCGGGCTCTTTTTAGCTCCTCCTTGAGGAGGGATCTCGGAGCCTTAGGCGCTCTCGCTCACTCTAAGGCCCGACAGGTCGGAAATGAGCTCAGCAACTATCCTTATCTCCCTCTGAGCCTCCGGAGACAGCCTAAGTCTCAAGAAGTGCATCCAAGCAGAATCTCTCCCGCTCACGACCATTCGAGTCACGCAGGCTTGAGGCAAGATGTAGCGGGCATCCTCCATTTTTACGCCGGAGTCCATGAGGCGATAGTAGAGCTGGAGCGCTCGCTCGACCTCGCGCCTCATGATCTCCCTAGTTGCCTCATCCAGGTGCCCTGGGAGGTAGTAGTCAACCACCTCCGCAACCCTCTGGCTCTGCTGAGTGAAGCTTAGCGAGCGGTGCCTGACGAACTGGTGGGAGCAGACCCTCGATATTCCCTCGATCAGAAAGGCGTGGAACCCGTGCCTCGGATCTTCCCAGGGGTGAGAAGACAATAGGTGGACTTTGATGCCCTCCCTGCTTGCACTTCTGACGTGAACCTCTGGAACCTCGGGCGCACCACCGCCTAGCCCTGCGGCCTCTGCAACTGCCGGAAACCTCTTCAGAACCTCTTTTGCCAAGTCCTTAATCCAATCATCGTGGGAATTAAGCATCTCTATTGCCGTCCTAGGGTTTAGGGATACTAACCACATCCTCTCATCCACGTGAGTCGCCTCAACGAACTTCCAATCAAAAAGCAGTTCTCTAAGCTCCCTTGGATCGCACTCTAACCACACGCGGGCTAGACTGTGTTCGAAGACCGATAGGTGTCCCATCTTCAGCAGTCTGGACAGGAGGCCCGATATTCTCTCGGGGGAGACCTCTTCCAGCATCTTCTCTAAAGTCTTTGAGCTCCTAGACACGCGAGCCCCGATGTATATCAGCCAGTCGCCGCCAGCCGCATCAACACTCGAGACCTTCAAGCTCCCCACCTAGACTCTTCGGGAGGCTGACTCCCCTCTGCCCCTGATAGTACCCAGAGTAGGGCTTAGAAACTCGCTCGTCCAGCTTGAAGAACACCACATGTAGGAATCTGATTCCCCTGTATATCCTCACAGGGGCAGGCCTGGTCCAAGCCACTTCTATGGTCAGCTGTCCCTCGAATCCCGCGTCTATCAGAGTCGGCGCGGCGAGGAACCCCCACCTAGCTATTGTGCTCCTCAGCCCACAGAGACCTGCCACGTAGCTGGGTAGGCTGACGGTCTCCTCCGTTACTAGTAGGACGCTCGTGTTCCCGGGGATTATTATCCCCTCCCTAGGAATCTTCCTGATTGAGAAGTGCTGCGAGGGGTTGGAGTTGGCCAGGTCTATAACTTCTCCTCGCACAACTGGGAAAGCGACTGCCTCTCCTATTCTCAGGTCTACGCCGTTCTCCCTCACGGTGTCTGGATAGAGGGGGTCTATCCGCAGCTCCCCAGAATCCAGTAACCTCCTAATCGCCGTGTCGCTCAGGAGCATGTCGTCTCTCGGTTTATGCTGTGAAGGTAAAAACCTGCGCGAGAATTCTGAGAAAGCTCATATTGCGTACTCCATCGATCCCTGAGATCCCTGAGGCTGCCTTGGGGGAGCGGGCGCGGGTACGGGCGGAGGAACTCCTATAGATCGGCTAATCACTACAGCGTCGGCGATGGCGGATGTGAAGACCGCCTGAACCACCTGGCTCGGAGGCTTCCCTGAGGACGAGTTCTTGACTGCCTCCTTAATCTCGTTCTCCTTTCCCTGAACGAGTACCACTCCTCTCACGCTGATTTGCGCAATTGGTGGATTGTACGAGGCCGCAACTATGAACCCCGCTTTTGCTTTGCCCGGTCCGGCTGGCTCAAGCTTGTGCACGGTAACGCTCAGCTGTATCTGAACCGGCGCGGGGAGCGGGGCGTCCACATCCCACAGACGCTCCGCGGATATGTGCGTAGTTCTAACGCTGATCTTCAACATGGCCCGCGCGACCTCTGAGGGGGCGTGAATTTTAATCCTGAATAAAGCTCCTCAAAAATTCGGGTGGTGGCCGGCTTTCGCCGGACTGACCACCATCCGCAGTGGGATGACGACACCGGCATTGAGGCTTTCCTTCCATTCACTCGCGGAGGGCTCCCTCATGCTCTGAGCGCTTAACCCACTATTCTCCACAGCTCCTCTTTGATAGGCTCGTTGAGATTCAATTTAGACCCATCGAGCCTCTCTATCTCCCTCACGCTTGGGTTGTCCGTGAACTCCCCTATCACAGATGCCCTAATTCCGGCGTTCCTCAAGTCCTCCAAGAGTTCGTCGACCGACTCGGGCGGGGCAGCTATTAGCAGGGTTCCAGAGCTTATCAGCTTGAGTGGATCGACTCCTAGGGCTTCACAGATCTTCCTGGTCTCATCAAGCATTGGAATGTCTTCTTCTCTGGCCACTATCCCTACTCCAGAGGCCATGGCCACCTCTTGGAGGCCCGCTGCTATGCCTCCCTCCGTGGGGTCGTGCATCGCGTGAACTCTATGCTCTGCCGATATTCTGGCTTCTGGAACGACGCTGATGCTCTCTATCAGTCCTTTCGCCCTCTCAAGGAGGGCGTGAGGCAGCACGGTCGAGAGCCGGTCATAGAGATCTGTCGCAAGAACAGCGGTCCCCTCGATAGCGGCAGTCTTCGTCATTACCGCCAAATCGCCGGGTTTTGCCCCAGAACTTCTGATCAGCCTATTGGCTCTAACCACGCCCAACGCCGTCGTCACTATGATATCCCGATCGAGCCAGGGCGTGGTCTCTGTGTGGCCGCCAATGACGCTCGCACCCACTTCGTCTGCTGCCGACCTTATCTGCCTCGCGAGCTCACTGAGGCGCTCCATCGTAGTGCCCGCTCTCGCCAGCAGCGTGACGATCAACCACCTCGGGTCTGCTCCAGAAGTCGCCACGTCGTTACAGGCGACGTGCACAGACAACCAGCCGGCATTCGCTCCGGCTCCGGTAATTGGGTCAGAGTGGACGACGACCGCATATCCGTCGACCTCAAAGGCCGCGTAGTCTTCTCCTACCTCTGGGCCGACCAGTATTCCTGGCTTTGGAGTGTAAATCTCAGAGAGGAACTTCTTGAGGTCGTCTGGAGGCAGCTTACCAACCGACACAAGACCCTCTGCGTCACGCAGAAAAAATGTTAACTCAGGAGGGGGACCGGCCCTCTAGGCCGGCACCTCCTCCCTTGGAGGGTGGCCCGAGAATTCAAGGGTGGTTCCGGCTTTATGAATTTCGCTCAAAACGTTCCTCTGACGTTCAGAAACGTTTTGAAACTATTAGGGTCGGGAGAAGGCCTAAAGCTCAGAACTTGTAGCCGATCTTCCTCAGGAATTCTTCCCTCTCCTTTATGTCCTCGTCTCCCTCAACGCCCAAGGGGGTCTGGCCGTCAATAACGCCTAGAACTCCCCTTCCTCTATCGGTCTCGGCGACGATTACTTGAAGCGGGTTCGCCGTGGCTGCGAAGAGGGTCACGATCTCGCTAACAGCCCTCAGTCTGTGGATTACGTTGATGGGCCAAGCGTCCTTAATCAAGATGACGAGCGTGTGGCCGGCGGCCAGCTTCTTGGCCCTTTCTGTGGCCTCTTTCTCGAGATCTGGATCGTTCCCTGCGTGCCTAATTAGGCGCTTCCCTGAGGACTCGCAGAACGCCAGCCCGAACTTAATCGTCGGGCAAGACTCTACGAGAGCCTCATAGACGTCTTCGACCGTCTTTATGAAGTGAGACTGAGCCAGAATTATGTTGCAGCCCTCAGGTGGACTTATGTCCACCACCTCTAGCCTGATTTCGCCGCACATGCCTACCACCGCCAGGTGGTAGGCTTAGGTGGCTATTACCTAAAACTGTCGTTAGGGAGGTGAATGACTCTACGAGATCTCGTCAAACGATTGGCGACCGGGGGAGAGAGTGAACTCTGCGAGCGTCGAAACACCTATTATACCCTTCGTTCCCCAGCGGGTGTGGAGGGTGGCTTGAGGACACCGAACTTTGTCTTTACGCTGATCTTGCTCTGCGTCCTTCTGTCCACGATCCTTGGTATAGTGTATAGTGAGCAGGGACTCGCCAGCCTCCCGGCCCCGGCTTGCTCCTTGTTCTGCCCTATAGGAGACTACGTCAAAGTCAAGTATGTCGACATGAACCTGACGCTCCCGGGTAGTCAGCGAGTTGCCGAGATCGGGGTTGGAGAGCAGTTCGAGTTCTACGTTGAGGTTTGGCTCAAGAGGACATCAAGCGAGGCTCCAATGGCTCTAATAGCCGTAGCATCTTGGGCCGACGAGTACCCTCCCCCGAACAGAGCTTACGTCAAGATCTACGAGGGAATTCCGAGCCCCTCGGGAAGCACGTACAGACTGACAGGCAAGCTTAGGGCTCCCAACAAGCCCGGAAATTACAGCCTGTGGATAGTGTACGTTCCCCCTCCCCTAGACCCTGAGCTTGACCCGCTCGAGAACTTCTTCAGGATATGGAGGGACAACCTGAGCCGGATGTCGCTGGAGGAGGCCCCGAACTGCGGACCTCCTCATGCGAAGATAAGGGTTCTGGCCCGGCCTAAGATAACGTACACGAACTTCTGGATCAGCAAGCACCAGGTGAAGCCTGGAGAGGAGATCCAGTTCGGAGTTACTGTTCTAAATCAGGGGAATGCCGAGGGGAAGTATGAGATCGAGGCGAAGCTTGATGGAGCTCACTTAGAGACGAAGAGTGGCCTTATTGGACCAGGCCAGGTAATCGACCTCGTTTGGACGCTCACACTCAATGAGCCAGGAGATCACTGGATAGACCTAGGCAGGTTCTTCTCAACGACCGTCCACGTGCTTGAGCCCGGCGACGTAAACGTCACCAAGCTCAGGGCGAGTTCCTCTGAGATAACTCCTGGAGAGGAGGTTAAGGTGTACGTGACGGTTTCAAACAACGGCGAGCTGGAGAGAGACATCCGGCTCGTGCTCAAGGTTGACGGAAAGGCCGTCGATGAGAAGGTCGTAATCGTGCAGCCGATGTCGTCAAAGGACATTGAGTTCAGCCTTAACCTCACCAAGCCTGGGGTCCACAAGATAGAGGTTGGAGAGCTGGGTCCCCTCGAGATTAGAGTGCTAAAACCGGGTGAGTGCGTTGTCTCAGGCGTTCACATCCTCAACAGCACCGTGACGGCTGGCGACGTAGTCAACGTCACCGTGGAGGTATCCAACGTTGGAGACATCGAGACCAGCTGCTTCGTAGAGTTAACCGTCAATAATACGAAGGCTGCATTCGATTCGATTAAGGTACCTGGTGGAATGACCAAGAACTTGTCGCTTTCATTTATGACGTGGAACCCCGGCACGTACTTGCTGAGCGTTAACGGTACAGAAGTGCTCGTTGAGGCACTACCCCCAGAGAAGGAAGCTCCTGAACAGAAGTCTAGGAGCGGCTTGCTCACGCCGTTAATAGGAGCGTCTGTGGCAGCCTTGGCTCTAGCTGGATACTTCGCCTACAAGAAGCAAGCGCCCAGCAGGAGAAGGAGCCTCGCCAGTCGATCAGGGAGAAAAAGAGGTAGGTCAAGAACCGGCCTAAAATCAGTCAAATTCCAAAGGAAGAGGCGCAGAAGCCTCGGCCGAGGCAAAGGGGAGTCAGAGTAGCCTCGCTAACCTGAATATAGGTACAATTTTTTATTCTGCAATCGTAGAATATCCGGCCAGGACCCGCAGCTCTCGTTTGAGGGGGTCTCCTGTGGGCAGGGAGCAAGAGAACGAAAAGGTGCCTCTGCGCAAGCTCGTATCAAAGCTCCGCAAGAAAAGTTCTAGAATCTCGCTGACGGTAGCCGACGCAGGAATGATTCACAGGTCACTCAAGAGAGCTAGCAGAAGGCTCAAAGGTAAGAAGGGAACGATAATAGTTGGTAGAAAGACCGTCGCATTTGATGGAGAGATGGCCTTTATTTTTCCAGGACATGGGAAGGTTAGCTCTTTTATCGAGAGGCTGAGAAAGAGAGGGATGGTAGACATGGTCTGCCAGAAGCCGAAGGTCTACGTGGGGCCTGGGCTCGTAATAGCCGCGATAGTGCTCTACAGGAATGAGATCGTGGCTCGGAGGAGGTGGTCCGAGGGCGTCGACGAGTTGGTGCTATCCCTCCTCATAAGCGAGTTTGAGGGTGAATTCGGTGTTAAGTAACCTGACCTGGATCGGGAAACCCCCCCTGGTGTTTGTGGGTTTAGACGACATTGGAACTGGTGGGAGAACCGGCCTAGTGTGTAGGGAGGCCGCTCAAGAGCTCTCTAAGAGGGGTTATAGGAAGGTCTCCATTTACTCGGTAAAGCTGGTCAATCCGGACCTGCTTGGAAAAGATTGTGAAAACACCGCCTGGGCTTTGGCCGTTGAGGCTGATCCAGGTTTGGTGTTGTCGATAGTCGGGGAGTTAGCCGTCGAGGAGAGCATTCAAGATAGTAATCCGGGCGCGGCCATTCTCCTTGATTCGCCTCCCGCCGAAGAGCTGGTCGCTTTAGCAACGAGGGCTACTAGAGAGATTGTGTCTAGGGAAGAAGTCTACAGGGTTGCTGAGGCCTATGACGTGGAACTCTGGGAGCTTGGGGGAGATGGAGCTGGAGTTATAGGCGCATTTGCCGCCGCGGTCCTAGCCTCTGCTGGCGCGGCGACGGAAGTCCCCTTCAGCGTTTAATATCGGCTAGCACCCCCATTCATCAGGCGCCGATGAGGTCAATTCCTTCACCTGATCAGTGAGGATTGATGGGCGGACCGAGGCGCCCCTAAAACGCTTGAACGCCTCACGCAGGGACTCTCAAGCTACGTTGAATGCATCTTCTCAAGAGATCCCTCTTGCCTCACTCTCGTAGGCATCCAGACCCTCTCCTCGTAGTTAGCCATCCCCCTAAAAGAGGATTCTCAGCCAGATATTCGGTCTATGAACTCTTTGACTATCTGGGCCGCGGCCTGCTCGCCTCTGAACGCTATGAGCCACTTAGATAGGAGAAGACCCACTATGAAACCCGTGTTAAACGACTGCCTCTCAAGCTCCTTAACTTCTATCGTACTCAACTCCTTGGCAAACGGCTCCATTGGGCAGAAACTCTTAGCCCAGTCGAGGAGTATTGATGCCTCAACCCAATCTCCTTTTCTCTCAAACAGAGACGATCAACTCCTTACAAGGTATTAACCCTCTTCCATATAAAAAATTCATCAACAAATTTCTTGAACCCTCTCTATGAGAGGGTTTAGAAACGTGCTCAAACTTGGACCTTCTTGAAGACGGAGGTCAATAAGGAGATGTTCGGCTGGGTGAGCTTGACGGTTGAATTGCCCGGGGGATTCGGAAGCCAGCAGACGTGTTTTAGAGGCCACCAAAAGTAAACCTATACGGTCCGAAGGCCGAGGGGTGGTAGCTAGCTGATCTTCTTAGAGTCGCTCTCTAGAGCGACCTAAACGCTTTAATCGCTATTCGCTCTCGCGATGATGATACGAAGTGTGGAGCGTGCTTGAACTCATTCGAACCAAACCCGAAATTCTCAAGGAAGATCTCGCACGGAGGGGTATGGATCCCAAGATAGTGGATGAAATCACCGATCTCGATGCTAGGTGGAGAGAAGTCAAGTTCAGGCTTGACGAGTTGAGGAGGTACAGAAACGAACTCACCGCAAGGATAGCGAGATCGCAAGGCAGCGAGAAGGAGGATCTCCTGAAGGAGGCCAAGCGGGTTGCGCAGGAGGTCAAGTCTCTTGAAGCCGAGTACTCCAGACTGACGAAGCAGAGGCAGGAGGCGCTCTGGGGGCTGCCAGCGGCTCCTATTCACCCCGAAGTGCCAACGTGCCCCGAGGGAGAGGAGGGCGTACCCATCAGGTTCTGGGGGAGGCCGAGGGTTTGGAAGGGCCACGTTGAGCAGTTCCTCCAGCAGACCGAGAGGTGGGGATTCAAAGTTGACTACGAGGTCATAGATTGGAGGCCAGTAGGCCACGCCGATGAGGCAGAAAAGGTGCTGGAACTTGCGGACACTAAGAGGGCCGCCAAGGTCTCTGGAGCCAGATTCTACTACCTCTACGACGACCTAGTCTGGCTCGACATAGCCTTGATACTTTTTGCGGTGGATAGGCTGATCGCCAAGGGATTCCGTCTCGTTACTCCCCCCTACATGATGAGAGGAGAGCTCTACAGAGGAGTAACGCCTCTAGAGGACTTCATCGACGCGATCTACAAAGTGGAGGGGGAAGACCTCTTCCTGATCTCCACATCCGAACATCCGCTCGTCGCGCAGCACGCTGGAGAGGAGATACAGGACGCGAGCCTCCCGCTCATGTACGTTGGAATAAGTCCTTGCTTCCGCAAGGAGGCTGGAGCCCACGGGAGAGACACCAAGGGGATATTTAGGGTGCACCAGTTCCACAAGGTAGAGCAAGTAGTCTTCTGCATGCCCGAGGAGAGCTGGAAGTGGCACGAGAGGCTAGTATCTAATGCAGAAGAGATGTGGAGAGAGCTTGGCATCCCATACCGCATCGTGGACATCTGCGCGACTGAGCTCGGCCCTCAAGCCGCGAGGAAGTACGACTTGGAAGCTTGGATGCCAGGGCAGGGGAAGTATAGGGAGATGGTGAGCTGCAGCAACTGCCTCGACTGGCAGTCCTTCAGGCTGAGGATCCGGTACATAAGGGGAGACGGAAGCAGGGGATACGTTCACACTTTAAACAGCACGGGAATAGCTACTTCTAGGGCCATTACCGCGATTCTTGAGAACTACCAGAGACCCGACGGGAGCGTGGAAATCCCTAAGGTTCTGAGACCCTACTTAGAACGCTTTGAGAAGGCCCCGAAGGACGAAATAGCTCCTGCAGTGGAGAGACGCTCCGCTTAAGGTGACTTTATTCTATTTTCTCCCCTCAAGTTATATCCGAGGGTCTCTACAAGGCGCCCTGAGGTGCTCCCCAGTGGGAGTAATTAGGACTGGAGTTTCCCTCCCCCGCCAGTTGTTGAGGGAGCTGGATCGCATCGTCGAGAGCTTGGGAGTGCCCAGCAGGTCTAAAGCCATTAGTGAGGCGATCGCCCTCTACATAGGTGAGAGAGCCTGGCTCCTGGAGGAAAAGAAAGACTATGAGATTGTGGGATCCCTCACGGTCGTCTACAGGCACGATGAGGCGGCAGAAGTGATGTCAGAGATCCAACACGAGTTCGTCGACCTCGTTAGGTCCACTTCTCACGTTCACCTCAGCCGGGAGCTATGCCTCGAAGTCGTCATGATAGCGGGGCCCGTCTCCAGAGCGAGAGAATTCGTTAAGAAGGTACACACCGTTAGGGGAATAGAAGCGCTGAGGTGCTTCGTTTTCCCCGTGAGTGGAGGTGGATCTGTTGGTCATCCCAGAGGCTAAGGAGGGAAAGGCCGAGATCTGGTACACTGAGTATCACACCGACGATCTCAAGCTCTCGCTCAGGGTCAAGAGATTCCTCCACACAGAGCTGTCGCGCTTCCAGAGGATCGATGTGTTCGAGAGTCACGAGTTTGGAGTGACGCTGGCTCTAGATAGCCGGATACAGACCACCGAGAGGGACGAGTTCTGCTACCACGAGATGCTCGTACACCCTGCAATGATGACGCACCCAAACCCCGAGAGGGTGCTCATAATCGGGGGTGGTGATGGAGGGGCGGCCAGGGAGGTATTGAAGCACCCCACGGTGAAGCGCGTCGTTCAGGTAGAGTTGGACGAGAGGGTCGTGGAGGTCAGCAAGAAGTACATGCCCTTCCTATCCGCTTCCTTCTCAGATCCGAGACATCAACTCGTGATAGGAGACGGCTTCGACTACCTTGAAAACGTGACGAGCGAGTTCGACGTAGTCATAGTAGACAGCACGGATCCCATTGGCGAGGCGAAGAAGCTCTTCACGTCTGAGTTCTACTCCGGGGTAAAGGACTCGCTGAGAGAAGGGGGAATCGCAGTAGGGCAGGCAGAAACGCCGTTCCTTTACCCCACAATAACGAAGGGCCTCTACGAGGTGGTCAAGCAAGTCTTCTCAAATGTGAAGCTCTACCTGACGTTCGTGCCCTCCTACCAGAGCGGGATGTGGAGCTTCGTCATGGGGTCTGATGGAAAGCTCGAGGTAGACAGAGCTACCTTGGAGGCTAGGTACAGAGAGCGTGGGCTGCAGACCAAGTTCTACAACCCTGGCGTGCACCTCGGGCTCTCAGAGTTGCCTAACTTCCTCAAGAGCCTGCTCGGTCTTGAGTAAGGACGTTCCGCTTGCTCCAAGACCTCAGGTAGTAGGCTAGGTCGTCGGGATATATCGAGGTCGCAGTTTCCCTCACGTAGTCTGGAAGCAGCTGGAAGTACGTTGGCCTAGCGTACCTCTCGTCACCCAGCACGAATACCCCCGGCTCTTCGCTCGACCTGATAACTCTCCCGAGCGCCTGAGATGCTCTGCGAAGAGCGGGGACCACGTAGGCAAGGAATCTACCCCTCTCCCTCCCGTGAACGCGCTCCCTGTACTCCAGGAGCAGACGCGTCCTCGTTGTCATCCTATCGAAGGGTATCCCAACAAGGTAGACTCCTACGAGTTCTCTCCCGGGGAAGTCGGCACCCTCGGCAAATCTGCCCCCCATCGGGGCCATGAGAACCGCTGGACTCATTTCCGCGCAAGACTTGAAGGCTTCGAGGACCTCTCTGGCCTCGTCCCCGGACATCTCCTCCTTCTCAACGAACAGAGGCCTGCCCAGCTCGGCGCACTTCTTGCGCACTCCGCTCAGGATCGCCTTCTGAACCCTGTAACTAGCCGTGAATATAGCGACATTAGCTGGAATTGACTGAAGGAACTCTCCTATTGAGTCGATGTAGGCCTCAGCCATGGCGGGATCTAGTGCCTCGCCCCTCGTAGACAGACCTCTGAGTACGTAGGATTCTACTCTCTCGGGGTCGACCTCAGAGGGTATCTCAATCGGCACGCATGAGTCGAGGCCCGCTGACTCCGAGAACGCGTCTATTGGAGACAGAGTTCCCGACATGAATATTCTCGCGTAAAACTTCGGCCAGACATTAGAGAGGAATTCCCTAGCCCTCATATCCCAGACTTCAAACTCGATTCTTCGCTCTGCCTTCTTCGTCGCTATGAAGGCGACCCCTTCCTCTCCCACCAGCTTTAGGCAACGAGAGAGGAACTCTCCCAGGTGGTGCAGGGAGGATCTTGGCGCCTTGCCCTCCGCCACCCGGAACCGCTGAACTTGAGACCCCAACCTGACCATCTCTCTCAGGTCTGATTCCTCAAATCCACCCGCCGCCAAGAGGTCGAGGAGGTAGAATACGCCGTCTTCTTCGATTTCTCTGCCAATATTCTGCATCTCCTCCAGCAGGGCCTCCAGCTGTTCCTTCAGATCCTCTTCGTCTGGAAAGTACTCCTTCAGCTCTGATATGGCTCTCTCAACAGTCCCAGTCGTGACGCTATCTGAGTTCAACGACATTGCCGCTCGCTCCAGGTTGTGAGCCTCGTCGACGACTAGTATCGACTTCCCGAAGGGCACGAGCTTCCTTATCGCCCAGCCTGGTGGGCCTAAGACGTAGTTGTAACTCAATGAAACCAAGTCGGCCTCCTTAAGGAGGAAGAACTGAAGGTAGTAGGGACACATACCTCGAGAGGAGGCCTCCCTCATTACATCCGAGAAGAGGAGCGGCCTAGAGGTTAGCTCTCTGAGGACTCTAACCCTCCTATAGTAGGGTCAGCTGTCTCTCTTCAGCCTACACAGGTTTTCCACTGCCTTGTAGTCCCTTATCCCCCTCTCCCTAGCGAGAAGGCACATATCCCTCTTTCCGCGAAAAGAGAGCCCGAAAAACCCGTCTACATTTCTGGAAATCTCTCTCAGTTCCTCGATAGGCCTGTCAGTCTCGTTTCCCGTCCGCACTGCCCATATTATCCTCAGGCCAGACTCCTCGATTTCTGGCAGAAGCGCCGCCAAGACTGCGGGGGTCTTTCCAAATCCGGTGGGGGCGTGGATGCAAATATTGGCTCCTCTATCCAGGTTTGACTGAATGAACTCGACCAGTTCCACTTGGTGCTTTCGGGGAGTGTAGGGAAAGTATCTGAGATCTGCCATTCACTCTCAGGCAGCCAGTGTTGGGAATGATTAAACTACTGACCACCTCTTGGGCTACCCCACCAGCGAGACGAGTCTCTTGCCACGAACTCTAGTCGTTCGAACGAGACCTAAGCTTTCGAGAGCGTCTACATTCCTCTTAACGGTCTCGGTAGACACTCCCAGCTTCAAAGCCAGCGACCTTATCGACGCAGGACCCTCCGAGAGGGCTGCGAGAATCGCCCTCCTAGTCGGGCTCCTAAGCGCTGCCTTTAGCAAGGCGTCCCTTCTCCTGCCGGGGAGGTAGTACAGCCTCTCTCCTAGGATTTCCTCCGAGCTTATCAAGCCCTCCCTCTCTAGGACGGAGAGGTGATAGCTCAGCGTTGTCCTAGGAATGTCTAGAGCTTCGCTCAGCTCTGAGGCGTTTGCAGACCCAATGTCTTGCAGGAGGGACAGCAAGATTGCTCTAACCGGGTGTTCTAGCGTTGAAGAGCCAGAGATTCTCTTTATCGCCACTGGGGCAGCTAGAAGGCCCATCTTTCGAGCCTTCGCACTGAGGGTCTTTGTAACAACCGCCAAGGCTCCCACAGAGGCTAGCGCCACTAATATCGGAGCTATCTGCCTTTGTGGCTGGAAGTACTCTACTAGAGAAGAGATCAGCCTGGCGAAGCCCTCAGGATCGCTCACAGCCCACTGAGCCAAATCTGCTGTGATGATGAGTACGGTTGGGCTCCCTCTGATGGCAAGGACGGCGGGCAGGCCGTCTTCGAATACGTAGACTACCTCGACCCCGGAGGCGGCAATTACCCTTCTCTCTACTTTGGGGGGAATCCTGAGAGTCGGGAGAGCCTTCCTTGCCTCACCGAAGGGGATCAGCTCTCCCTCTTCTTGTGGTGAGTACGTCCCGTACCCTCTCACTGGGGCCTCTATTGGCCAGTAGTCCATAGAATTAGAGTCTAGTATTAAGAGAACCTCGGGCTCGCGCAAGGAGCCCTGAGGCGCGCCTGCCACAATCAAGATGTCAAGATCGTTAAGGTTTGGACGATATCTGAGCCACAGCAGCCCTAACGACGTTCCATTCAGGTTGTCGAGGGCTTGAAGGACGGGGTCAGGCGCGCTTATATAGATTAATCTGCTCGTGGAACCCTCCGCCGGGGTAGGCTGGAGGGGCGAAAGGAGGGGCACTAGAACTCCTACAATCGCAAGCACCCTCAGAAGCTGAAGGCACCCCGGCGGAGACTTCATGTGCTCATCGGCGGCTGCTTATTACATGCTACGTGATTACTTTTTTGGAGCCTGGGGGTGGGTAGAAAGGACTTACTCCCAAGTTAGGCCCCTTATCCTGATGTAACCCGCTCTCTCTAGACGAAGTAAGGCCGAAGTTATTGCAAAAGGCGTTACATCCCATTCATCTGCCAGCTCTGCAGGTCTCAGCACGCCGTGTTCTGCAATGTGAGCCAGCAGCTTTCTCTCTAGTTCACTGAGACCCGTGGACTCGGCGGCCTCTGGCAATACTTCAACCATCAGTCGGTAGCGAGAAGGTACTGCTGGGAGAACCTCAGAGTGATAGTAGGCCAGCGAGGTCAGGGCTCCAGCTAGCACGGCGAGTGCGGCAGCCAGAATTTCTTGGAACGGATTTAAAATGGGTGACAGGACCGTAACAACGAGCAGAGACACAACTAAGATTGCCAGGCCAAGCTCAACTGCTGCCACAGTCCTTCTCCGCCTTCTGCTGCGGAGAACCTCCTCAATTCCCAAGACCGATGCCGTCAAGTAGCTTCACCTCCCACCGGCAATGCTGGTGGGACAAAAATCACCTCGAGACCGAGGCCTCGCGCGATAGTCACTGCCTGCGGATCCGATAGTGCCACCTCAACTACGCCGCTGGAAAGTGCTGCCACGATGTCTAACGCCGCCTTGGGGCTCAATCCCATGAGCCTTGACAGGAGCAACGCGGAGACCGCGTGTCTCTCGTCGGTAACCACAATATCTAGCACCCCTCTCTTAATCAAATCCGAGATGGCCGGCCTCAGCAGAGGACTCTCGAGAGACTCAATTGCTGTCTCATAAGTAATCAATATTTTCCTCCTCCCAGCAGTCACATAATCCAGGCTCCCTGATAGCAACGCGGTCCACATAGATCCTAAATCTAAGAGGACGGCTCCCCTCCTCAAGAAACCTCTCCCAAAGATCGCCAACATTGCCAAGGCTGGGAGGACGGATGCTCCTCCTAGTGCGGCCGTTACCAGGGTCGGTGGAATTCTTACTACGCTAGAGGCCCTCTGATCGTACTCTGGAAGCTCTGCTGTGTTCACGATGTCTCCAGCGATTCCTAAGGGGAGAGTGACCTGAAACCCTATCGTTGCGGGAGATCCTCCCCTCAGGCCCCTGAGAGCGAGTCTAAGTACGGAGCCGGAGATTGAGAAGTCCCAACTCTCGACTCCTGAGACCTTAAAAGATCCTTCAACTATTTCAGCAGCCTCTGGAGTGTAATCGACCACGACTAGCTCGGCTATGTCTTCGGGGGAGAACACTGAGATCAGGTAGGATATTGTCTGGTTTCCTAGATATTCTCCGACCTTGCTCACGGTCGGGGCCCTGGGAGGAGCCGCAAACGTCAGCCTGTAGGAGGCAGTAAGGTTCCTAGCGTAGGCGATGTTGATCATCGCCCCGCCTGGCGGCGGGCCTTTAGCTACTACAGCCAAGAAGCTTGCTACGAACTCTCCTCCTGGCGGGAGTCTCTCTATGCGCCAAGTTAGCCGACCTCCGGAGTAAGACTCGGGTTCCGGGATTGCCGAGTCCGATACGTATTCTAGCCCATCGGGCAATACATCCACCAAGGCGATGTCTTCTGCCGACCCGTTCCCGGCGTTGATCAATCTAACGGTGCAAGATACTGTGGATCCTATCGTGACCGTTGAGGGCGAGCACGACTTCTCTATAGAGAGCGAAGGAAGGTTAAGCACGGGAGGAGGCGTTGGGGAAGTGGGAGGCGGCGCTGGAGCGGGAAGAACTCTGAGCACCGCCCAGGCTACCTCTTCACCCTCGTACACTACGACGTTTCGTGCCACGCCCCCTTCGGGAGCTGCAGTGACTTGAGCCGAGAATGATATTACCCACTGCGATCCGGGGGTCAGGGGAGGCAGCACCCACGAGAGCGTATTTCCGGCCGCTGTCGGCTCTACTAGAGTTCCGTTTATCGAGGAAGTTCCGTCCAAGTAAGTTAGCCCAGCAGGGAGATGGTCAAACACCTGGAGAACCCCACTTGGCGCAGTCCCTTCATTTCTTACCATGATCGTGAACGTCACGACATCGCCTACTTCCGCAACAGGAGGGGATACCGACTTAGAGAAGACCAGGGATGCCTCGCCGACTGGTGCCCACGGGAGACACTCTATCCCTGGCTCTTCTACCGTGGCCGAGACTTCGTAACCTCCGTGCAGCAGCTCCCTCAGTGGCACGAGAGTTCCCCCAATGTGGGGAACCACCGTGAAGTTTGCGGAAGGATAGTACTTGGGGGTGGAACCTGCCAGGGGGTCTAAGTGCCAGGCGCCAACCCATTCGTCACCCGGATGCAAGATCGCGGCAGGGGTCTCGCAGAAGACCAGCCTGCCAGCGGGGGGCGGAGACCCCTCCCACACGCACACGCCGGTCAGGTTGTAGATGAGGTCTGATGCTAAGTTGGAGAAGGAAGCCCTTACGCTCCATCCTCCCACAGTAGCGTTCTTCTCAGCTTCGATGGCTGCAGGACCAACAGCCGTTACGGACTCTATCCTATCTAGTACTGAGGCCCCGGCCCTCCTGAATGTGAGAGACGCAGAGGGAAGCCTCGTGCTCCCAGAGATTTCCGCCTCTCCTCTCAAGAAGAGGTTCAGCCTCGATAGAGCTCGAACTTCTCCAATGGTCCAGTTGAGGTACTCACCTACTGCAGCGCTACCAGCGTCGATGTCAACTGAGCGCACCTCCAGCCAGTTGGGTATCGGCTTAATCAGCGTGAGCTCAGTCAGATCGTCTTCTACGACCAAGCTAATCCTAAGAGTTATGTTTGTAGGGAGCCCGCACGCCTGCGGCACGTAGTCTAGAGATTCCACAACCCTGAGCGGAATTTCTGTGAACTCGGGATCAGCTACGTACCTCCACCTGACGTACTCCCCCGGTCTCAGCTCAGGGATCATAAAGGGCGGCTGAACGGGCGTATTAGACGGAGTGGGGTACTCAGGGTAGAAGACATATCCCGTCCCGTTTACGGCAAGAGTGATGTCCGATATCACGTCAGACGTTGGGTTGGATACTGTCAGGAAGCCCCACAGCTCGGAGACTACGTACGTGCCATTCGGGTAGAATGTAAGCTCCGCAAACTCTGTGGCAGTTATGTTCAGGTATCCAGCTGGGTCTATCCCGACGATAAACGCATCTGACAGCCTGTAGTCTGAGATTCCGCAGGCGGCAGACCTGAGAGTGTAGACAATCTCCCTGCTGGCATCCGGAGTTCCAAAGGGTCCTAGATCTACTACCCACCAGTAGACATTACCGGAGCTGCCGGAGTAGGGTGGAACCGCGCTCTCTAGGACCATGCCGTCGGGCACTACGTCGTACACTCTGACTCCGGGAGCGGGAGACGGACTGTTGTTTGTAACGTTCAGCCTCACTTCGTAGTAGCACGCTGAAGCCGCTGGAGTTACGCTCTTCCTGACCTGAACGTTCAGCAGGATTGGCCTAACCCTGACATCGGGCCCAAACTCGGAAGTGCCATTGCCTGAGAGCCATGAGGTAGCCGTAACCAGACTGTCGCGCTCGGGCCTGAGGCTGGCAGGCAGGGAACTCACATCTATCCAGCCCTCAAACTCGCCGTTAGCGTCGGCCGTCAGTCTTCCTAGGTAGACCCACCCCTCTCCGTAGTATTGGCTGAGTGGAGTGTCGCCGCTGTAGTTGTTGCCTAGGAGGTCGTCCCCATCACTGGAGTTGTTGACCAAGTAGACCTCGACTACGGCTCCGGCGAAGTTGCTGGACCCGGAGCCAGCGCTCTCGTCATTTATGAAGCCTTGGACATAGAGGTGCGTTCCGTTATAGAAAGCGCCCGTGAGGACCGGGTAGTCTATCCCGTAGTTGGGCTCCAGAGGGTTCAGGATTCCGTCGTTCAACGTGACATTGTCTCCCTTTGCGCCCGTGCCTACGGCGGCCGTGTCTGTTAGATCTATTCCGAGCCTCGTGTTGTCGTATATCGAGTTCTCGCTTATTGTGACGTTGTAGGCTGGGGACACCCAGTTTGACACTATGACCCCTACCAGATTGTTGTAGAAGACGTTGTGCTTCACCAAAACGTCTCTCGCCCCTCTGCTGACCATCAGGCCGTATCCTTGACTGTTGATCACGGTGTTGTTGACGAAGAAGACATTTCTGACGTTCCGGAGGAGTTCTACGGCACCGCCGTCGAGCCCGGGGGCGGCGTCGCAGTCTCTTACCAGGTTGCCTTCTATCCTAATGTGGGTTCCAGATAGCAGGTCTATGGCCTCGCTGCTCTTGGAGGTCCCCATGTTGGCGGAGAAGAGTTCGCACACCCTTATCGTGAAGTTGTCCCCTCCGTTTCGGATTATGCCCCAAGAGGAGTACCCGATGTAGCAAGCATCTATCAGGACGTCTGTGGCGTCTACAAGCACTATCTGGGTTGAGGCGCTAGGGCTCCCTGGGTAGCTGCCGTCAGCAAAGACGCCTGCCAAGAGTCCGTGTAGCACCGCGCCTGACCCAGTAATTGAGATCAGCGTTTGTGTAGTAGAAGCGTCTCCAAACAAGCTTAGGTTGGCTAAAACCACACTTGATCCGGTTATCTCTATCCCTACGGAGCCAGAACCCGTCAGGTTGAGTTCAACCTCTGGGCGGGAGTACCTCGGAAGCTGAGGTTCGTCGCCCGTCTCGGGAGCACCGTCTCTTCCGGTGCCCACCGAACCTCCAGTCCCTACCAGACCAGGATTGGAGTCGACGACGGCCAGCGCCGGCGTGAATACCGTGCCGTTAAGCGTTGTGTCAGCGTCAGCAATGCTCAGAGCGCCTAGCGTGGAGTTCACTGCGATCCTCCACCAAGAGTGGGACGGATCTGGCGCGACGTTCTGGGACACCATCATTACGAACCAGCTTCTGTCTGGGCCTTGGATCGCGTTGGCGTTCTGTATGAATTGCCTGAGGGTTCCCTGGGCGAACCTATCTGCCAATGGATCGTTGTCCATGTCCAGCGTGTTGACCACCACGTCGAAGCTGAATCCAAAGTCTAGAGATTCCCCGAGGTAGTCTCCGACCGAGACCAAGCCGAAGTGCTCGCAGGGCTGGCCAGGCCTCCAGAGTCTCAGCTCGTCCACGTAATACTCGTAGCCGCCGTGAACGACTATCCTGTCGAAGGACGTGTAGGTGGTGTCGGTAGCCCTCACTTCGACCTGCAGGTTCCCGTTGAGGTCGTAGACTTGGAACGCTATGGTTCCGTTCTCGAAGAAGATTAGCTTCCAGAAGTACCACGCATCCTCTGGAGGATCCCAGGCCACTCGCGGAGATATTCTAGTCGGAACTCCACCGTCCCTCCTGTCTATCCAGATCCAGTTAAACCGGTGATTGACTGCAAAGGTGTATCCGTTGAAGGAGGAGTCCTCTAGCCCTATCCTATCGATCGATCCTCCCGACCACGCGCCGGGCCTGTAGACATAACCCTGCAGAATGTATCCTCGGGAAATCGTCTGACCTATGGGCTTGTAACCCCCGTTGGGATCGTTGTTTGAGTCCTTCTTCAGGCTATAGCTTCCCTCGTAGGCCTGCTCCGCCGATTGGTAGACCTCCCCAGACCCGTACTGCAGCCAGCCAGACCATGTCTCAAACCCGTCGTAGGAGATGAGGTCTAGCGTACAGGAGTCGCTCACCTCGGGATCTCTCCCTCCGAAGGCCTGCCTGCCGGAGTGGGCTGCTCCGTCCCACTCCACGTGATACGTCTCCTCAGCCCATGTCTCTGCCCAGGAGTGGCCAGCGTTCAGACCGCGCTGAGATGTCAGTGTCCTCGACTCTACCGCTATCAGATAGGTGTGGTTCTTGGCCAAGAAGCTGTAGCCGCCGCTGGGCGTGGTGCTCTCAACATCTACGAGCACGTCGTAGTACGGATCTAGCTGACCATCTCCGTCATCTAGGAACAGGGCCACTCTATCCCCAGAGATTGGAAGATCCTCGCCGAGATCATATCCTGTGGCGAGGGGCCAGGCGTCTTCGAATACCACTCCTGTCAGGTTGGCTCTGACCTCGAACGTTCTCTCTCCTACGTTGAAGAAGTCTGTGTAGTTTACCTCGTAGGGTCTCCCGGGGATGTGTATCAGGCCGTCGTAGGAGGGATCGTAGAGGGAGGTCGAAGAGTCATTTGCGAGCACGACGACTCTCCAGACGCCGAGCGGGTCTCCGGGTTGTATCGTGTAGGCATTGGAGTTGACGAACACTCCGTCATTGGGCGTTGGGTCGCCGTGTGTGCCGTCGTCGTAGAGTGGGGCCGTCGCCCTCAGAGTCCCGCTGGCATCGTATATCCTAGCAACTATCCCGCCTGTCGGACTGGCGTCTACCACTGCCGCGACGCTCAGCGGGCCGTAGGTCTGCACTTCCAGGGGTTCAGTCACGTTAACGCCAAATCCCTCGACCATGGAGTCCTGGACCGTGGCCGTTAGGTTGGCCCACGTTATGTGGTCGATGTAGGCCCAGGTCTTGTACCAATCGTCGCTGAATGTGTGGAGCCTGAAGTATACTCGGACGGTCGTACCGCTATATGCGGACAAATCGTATGAGAAGCTGAGCCAGCCTGAGTCGGCAAACGTGCCGTAGGAGGTACCTGGATTAGGGTTGTAAGCCGAAATCAAAGTGGCAAGAACGGCGTTAGTCGTGTCTCTTAGCGTGACCTCGAGGTAGTCGTAGCTCGAAGAGTCCCACGACTCGACCCTGTACCAGAAGTACAGGTTGCCTCCGTCCTGAGGCACGTAGAACTCGTAGTAGGCCCAGGTATCCTCGCCCGTGCTGGTGTAGTCTTCCGACTGGTTCGTCCTATAGCCCAGCACGAGGGAGTACCCGCCAGCGACAGGTTGACCGTCGTCCGTTATGTATCTCGGGCTAGGCGCCGGATACCCTGTGGTTCCGCCGTCTATGACGTAGGGGCCGGGCGGGCTGGCCTCTATTATCGATGCTATCGTGCTGGGGTCCCTCCCACAGGTCCAGTAGTCCAGCGTCCCAGAGTCCAGACCTGTGTTGAGAGCGTTTAGGGCGGGCTTGGCCCCGTTCTCGAGGATGTCAAAGTAGATGTAGTACGTGGCGTCGCTTGCTAGGTCCTCCTCTAAGAGGAACCTAACTTCCCCGTAAGCTTCTCCCATGGGGATGTACTCCTGCCTGGGGACTAAGTCGCCAGAATCGTCGACGACCCTCACTGAGTTGTTGTCAAAGGTCCCAGAGACATCTAGGGCCTGTAGCAGGTCCCCGAAGTTTATCCTGACAGTGATCATGTGACCCCTCAGGGCTGCCGGTACGGTTATCGGGACTCTGTAGTGCCAGTCGTACCCCGAGTTGGGCCCGTCTGGGTCCCACCAAGGTGGGACGCCGTACAAGATGTAGTAGTACTGGTTAGGGTCGTCGTAGAACACCACCTTGGAACCCGTCTGAACCCAGGTCGTAACTTCCCTCGTCTTGTTAGCTCCAACTGCCAAGATCTTCTCTACAACGGCTCCAGGAGGTAGGCTTACCTCAACCCTGCGCCAGACACCCTCCTGCTTGTCTACAAGCTCTACGAGGATCTTTCCTGGAGAGACCACATTCGCCCTGGGGGGTAAGCTGGGCTCGGGGGAGGGTCCTACATCCGCTTCTATAACCACGAGTCCAGTCGTGTTGAGCTTAACGCCCTTGGGCCCAACCGGTTTGCGAGTTCCCTCGCAGAGAACGTACGCCTCCCCGCCCATGTCTCCGAGAGCGAAGAAGCCTGGTGTCTTCACGTCTAGCAGGATCACTCTCCAACTCCTATTCGACCCGACCGCTTCGAATTCAGCTACCCTCTGAGCTACGGCCAGTTCTTCAGGGGAGGGTAGGGCCTTCGGGGGCGCTGAGAGCCCTAGCAGTGTAGGGGGCTGCTCGGGCGTTAGGAGGCATACAGCGAGCCTAACAAAGCCGTTCTCTGACCCGTCGATGTCGTTTTGGCCTCCATCCAAAACATGGATCTCGACCTCGTGCTCCCCGAACCGCAGGCCAGTAGCGCGGAGCGGGGAGTGCGTCGAGGGGTCTAGCAGGAGGGCCTCTAAATCAGTGTAACTCGATCTTATCGCAAGCTCCGCCTCGAAGCCAGCATCGCCAGTTAGGTTCACTTCGAGCAGGACCAGCCCCCTCGGGTGTATCTGAGAGGCCGAAACGCTCTCGATCCTAGCCACCCCGGCTAGGGCTGCCCCCTCTACCGTGATAGAGAGGTTAGCGAGTTCGGTCTCTTCTTTTGGAGGAGCGTACGGGACCACATTCAGCAGTACCTCTGCCTCGGCTCGCAAGTCGCCTAACGACGCGGTCAGCTTCAGCGCATATTCTCCAGGATCTAGGCAACCCAGGCTGATGACAGCGCTGCCTGGAACCTCAAACTCGCCCCCTGCGACCTCGGTGCCGTTGGAGGCAAGGAGCCTGTACTGTAAAGTTGCGTTGACGGGAAGGCCATCTAGCGTCACTTCCACGGGTACAGAGACTTCTTCTGGGGCTCCAAACGTTAGACTAGCCGGAGCGTCTATTCGAAGCTTCTCGCCAGGAGGGAGGTGCATGGAGAACTCAAGCACGGCTGAACACGATAGGCCTAGCCAGCTGGCTGAGATATCAGCGGTGTAATTGCCAGGTGGCAAATCCGGCTTGAATACGCAAGACCCTCCCTCGGTGACGCAGAAGAAGGATAAGTTCAACTCTCTGAGGCTCACTGTGACGTTGGCTCCATCCAGGGGGCCGAGCGCTATCCCAGAG
>DRBY01000011.1 GCA_011042755.1 Thermoproteota archaeon
GAATAAGGGAGATGGTGGAACTCCCGCTGAGGCACCCCGAGTTATTTAGACACTTAGGCATAGAGCCGCCGAAGGGCATCCTGCTCTACGGGCCTCCGGGCTGCGGCAAGACGCTCCTGGCCAAGGCCGTGGCCAACGAGAGCGGGGCACACTTCATCAGCATAAACGGCCCTGAGATCATGAGCAAGTACTATGGAGAGAGCGAGAAGAAGCTCAGGCAGATATTCGAGGAAGCCAAGAGAAACGCGCCAAGCATCGTGTTCATAGACGAGATCGACTCAATCGCCCCCAACAGGAATGAGGTCACGGGCGAGGTCGAGAGGAGGGTCGTGGCTCAACTCCTCTCTCTCATGGATGGACTCGAGAGCCGGGGAGACGTTATCGTCATTGGAGCTACGAACAGACCTGAGGCTCTGGATCCGGCTCTGAGGAGGCCTGGCAGGTTTGATAGAGAGATTGAGATAGGAGTGCCCGACAGGCAGGCAAGGCTGGAGATCCTGCAGATCCACACCAGGAACGTGCCTCTAGCTGAGGATGTTGACCTGGATAAGCTAGCGAACGTTACCCACGGGTATGTTGGCGCGGACTTGGCGGCGCTCGTGAGGGAGGCTGCCATGGCTGCCCTCAGGAGGATCCTACCCAAGATCGATCTCGAGGAAGAGACAATACCCCTCGAGGTCCTCGAGAACCTGAAGGTGACGAATGCGGACTTCATGGAGGCGCTGAAGCTAGTTCAGCCCTCAGCTATGAGAGAGATTGCGATCGAGCTGCCGAGGGTAAGGTGGGAGGACGTAGGTGATCTCGAGGACGCCAAGAAGGCGTTGAGAGAGCTCGTAGAGTTGCCTCTTAAGAGGCCAGATGCGTTCAGCCGGCTAGGCGTAGAGCCCCCGCGTGGCATCCTGCTCTACGGCCCTCCGGGCTGCGGCAAGACGCTGTTGGCCAAGGCCGTGGCCAACGAGAGTGAGGCGAACTTCATCAGCATCAAGGGGCCAGAGCTGCTGAGCAAGTGGGTGGGCGAGAGCGAGAAGGCGGTCAGGGAAGTGTTCAGAAAAGCGAGAGCCGTCGCTCCAGCGATAATATTCATCGACGAGATAGAGTCCCTCTTCCCAAGGAGGGGAGCAGGCTACGCGGACTCGGGCGTCACCGAGAGAGTTGTAAGTCAGATGCTCACTGAGCTAGACGGAATACAGCCCCTCAAGAACATCGTGGTCATTGGAGCTACGAACAGACCTGATCTCGTCGATCCGGCTCTGCTGAGACCTGGTAGGCTTGAGAAGCTCATCTACGTAGGTCCTCCGAACATGGAGGGGAGGCTGTCGATACTGAAGGTCCTCACGCGGAACGTCCCTCTCGCTGAAGACGCGGACCTCATGGAGCTGGCCGCAGTGACTGACGGCTTTAGCGGAGCCGACCTCGCGGCTCTCGTTAGAGAGGCCGCCTTAGAAGCGTTAAGAGAAGACATAGAGGCAAAGAAGGTTGGCATGAGACACTTCAGGAGCGCTCTAAAGAAGATAAAGCCAAGCCTCACGCCAGAAGTCCTCAAGTATTTCGCAGAAGTCAGCAAGATGTTCAGAGGATACGGCATAACAGAGGAGAGAAAGGAGGAGACCTACGTCTTCTGAGTGGGGAAACTCTTTTTTATGGGGGGCTCCTCCCCCCTCTAGGCGGGGTAGCTCAGCTAGGTAGAGCGCCCGGCTGTTAACCGGGCGGTCGTGGGTTCAAGTCCCACCCCCGCCGCCACAGCAACCTACTCTTGCACGTCAGGACGAGCCAACGAACACAGGTCTTCTGCTGAGCCGCATAGGCACGTTTAGAGGTTTGAAGGGTCTTTCTTTGGTCTCTGATTTAATCTCCGACACGAGGTCATCTAGAGTGGCCGAGTACTCCACGCCGTCGCTCCTCCGCCTTATCGACAAGAGGCCAGTCTCCTGCTCCTTCTTCCCGACCACTACGATGTAGGGTATCCACCTCCTCTCCGCCTCCCTGACTCTCTTAGCTAACGTCAGCTCCCTATCATCGACATCCGCCCTTATCTGAAGTTCGTTCAACTTCTTGGCGATTTCTACTGCGTACTCAATATTCTCCGGGGAAACTGGTATCACTCTGACCTGCGTGGGGGCTAGCCAGAGAGGGAGCATTGGCTTGGCGCCCCTCTTCGAGGCTTTAGCGGCAGTCTCTAAGATCGCGTATATCATCCTCTCCACGCTTCCCATAGACGTGTGAACGATGACCCCGGGCTTCCTGTTCCCGTCTCTGTCAACGTAGAATATCCCATACCGCTCTGAGTCTTCCACATCCAGCTGGACCGTGCTGAGCTGTGCGTTGCCCTCCGAGGTATCCACGACTTGGAATTCGTGTTTAAGAGCCCAGTAGTGCTTCATCTTGGGAAGTATCTCTATCAGAGCGGGCTTGTTGACTGCTGACAGCATTCTGAGCATATCGGGCTTGAGTTTCTCGTAAAGCTTGGCAACGACCCTGAAGACCACCGCGTACTCTATCCCCAGCTCCTTGAGTAGGCGGTGATACTCCAGGAAGAACTTCTCGTACATCTCCATTCCTTGCTCAACATCCGACACGAACGAGTGTATGTCGGGCATGGTGAATGCCCTCAGCCTTCGCAGCCCAACGCACTCTCCCCTCTGCTCCAGCCTGAAGGAGGGGGAGATCTCATAGAAGCTGAGGGGCAGGTCTCTGTAGGAGATGTTCATATCTCTCATCATTGAGAAGAGTCCGAAATCTCCAGCGAACCTGAGTATGAGGGTGGTCTTCCCTGTCGGTATCTGGTAGTTCCTCTCTCTGAACCTCGCGGCCTGGCTCGCTATTGCGGGATCATCGAGTCTGTAGAGGAGCGGCGTCTCGATCTCCATGGCGCCGAGCCTTCTCGCGACATCAAATGCCAGGTCTTCTATCAGCCTCTTGACCAAAGTACCCTCTGGGTAGAACCTGAAGTGCCCCACGTCAGAGGAAGGCTCGTAATCCACCAGCTCAAGCCTCCTCATGAGGTCGATGTGCGCGGGCTCTCTGCCCGAGGGGGGCTTTCCAAAGACCTCGTTCCTCACGACTATCTTGAGGTCCTCGTCCTCCACATTCTTCCAGTCGGTGACCTCCTCTTCCCTGCCGTCAGGGTAGAGGATTACGAACCTACTGGCCTCTTCTTCCTCTTCTCGAACTTCTGTAGCTTCTTTGGGTCTCTCTAGTTCTACCGGCCCTATCGTGCGCAGCGACTCAGCGAGAGGGTGACCCTTAACCTTGATCTCAAACTCCTTGTACCAGCCGATCGGAACCCTGTGCGTTGAGAAGCCAGCATCCTTTAGCGCCTTCAGCAGTCGCTCATACAGATCTAGGGCTTGCTGGAAGGGGGCTGGCTGATCCGTCAAGTGAACCCAAGGATATAGCACCAGCTCGGTTACCCCCAGGCGCTCAGCTATGGATTTGATCGCCTCTACCGCTCGGGGGATGGAAAGTTCAGAGTCGAAGGTCTCAAAAGCAGTGAACAACACCAGAACCTCTTGATAGCTTGCTTCAGGAACCTCAGGTTCGGAGGCGGATGCAACCGCTTTTTCCCTGACGCGGTACCATATCCGGTCGGAGTGCAGCGCGAATATTCTCATCTCACCACCTCCTCAACCCGGGCCCCCTCCCTGGCCAGAGGTGCCAGTATTGCGGCAAATCCGGTTGATTCAATTGCAGATTTAACGGAAGCCGGACCTTCAGAAAGAGCGACGGCGCATCCTCCTCCGCCAGCACCAGATAGCTTGGCGCCTAGGGCGCCGGCCCTCCTGGCCGCCCAAATTATGCGGTCAAGCTCCGGTGTAGACACCCCCAGAGCAGCAAGAAGACCGTGGTTTATATTCATTAACTCACCAAGAGAGGCCAGATCTCCTGAGGAGACCGCCTCTCTGCCCGATCTAGCCAGATCTCCTATCAGGTTTACTATACGCCCGTGGATATCGGGTCTCCTCTTGGCGAACTCAGCCACTCTGCTGACCATCTCCTTGGTCCGGCTTGGAGCCCCAGTTAGCCCCATCACAAAGGTAGGCAAGACTTTTAGCCTTAGCGGGGTCGCTCTCATAGCGTTTGAGTCCCAGTCGACCCAGATCATCCCCCCAAACACGGCACAAGCTGGACCCGTCTTGCTGGCCCTCCCGTGGATTATGGCTTCGAACACATAGACGGCTTCCAGCAGCTCCTGCTCGCTCATCTTGAGGTTCAGGGCTGCCGCCATCGCAGTCACTACGGAGGCCGATACGCTCGCGGAGCTAGCCATCCCGCTGCTTACGGGGACATCAGAGTCTATCTTGACTCTGAAGCCCACGTCTGACAAGCCCTTAGACGCGGCGATCTCGGCTACGCCCTGAGCTATGCTCTTAAGCGCGGGCTCTCCCACCCCAGAGAGCTCTCCCGACGGACTAAAGCGTCCGTGGAATGGTTTAGAGAATGCCGACGACTCTACTTCTAAAACTCCCGCCTCTGGAACCACCTCTACCCTGGCTCGAGACCTAATATCGACAGACGCAGCCAGTGCGGGCTGCCTATACAGAACGGCATGCTCTCCCAGCAGGAAGGCCTGCGAGGGAGCGGATGCCAAGGCCCAGGGGGGCATCTCTGGGCCGGGATCTAGGGAATATATTAACTCCCCGAGATCGAGGACGACCCAGCCAATTTACTTCTAGGGGGTAAAAAGGCGGAGAGGGGAAGTCACTCACCCCTGACGAACTTCTCTACGAGTTCCTTGGCCACTGGGTCTGGGAACTGCTTGGGCGGGTGCTTGAAGAAGTACGCGCTGACTTCGACTAGGGGACCAGCTATTCCCCTGTCCATGGCGATCTTCACCGCCCTTATGGCGTCTATGGCCACTCCGGCCGCGTTGGGCGAGTCCATGACGCTGAGCTTGACATCTATGTAGACAGGGAAGCCTCCGAACTGCTCCGCCTTGAACCAGACGTACATTACCTTCCTGTCTCCGAGGAAGGGCACATAGTCGCTTGGTCCTATCCTTGCCTTGATCTCGTAGGGCACCAGGCTGGTCACTGCCTCGGTCTTACTGATCCTCTTGGTCTTGAGCCTGTCCTCCTCGATCATGTTCAGGAAGTCCATGTTGCCCCCTATGTTCAGCTGGTATGTCTCGATCACCTTCAGTCCCCTGTCAACTGCCAGCTTTACTATGGCCCTGTGGAGGATCGTAGCGCCAAGCTGGCTCTTGAAGTCGTCGCCAGCGGCCGGGACTCCTGCCTCCTCGAACTTCTTGGCCCACTCAGGGTCGCTGACTATAAACTCAGGTATCCCGTTGACAAAGCCTGTTCTGGCCTCCAACGCAGCCCTAGCATAGGCTCTGCTGGCCTCGTAGGAGCCCACCGGAACGAGGTTCACAAGGACGTCTGCCCCGACCTCCTTGAGAACGTCGGCGACATTCACGCTAGGCCTAGAGTCGTCGACCTTGAAGCCCTCGCCGTACTTGAACTCCTTCATGTGCGGAGCCACGCCGTCGAGCACCGGGCCCTTGAGAACCTCTACTCCAAGCTTGGGCACGTCAGCGAACTTTGGAACACAGTTGGGCGGTGCAAAGATCGCCTCTGAGAGGTCCTTGCCTATCTTCCTCTCATCGACATCAAAGGCCGCCACAAACTCGATGTCGCTCACGTGGTATGGGCCCATTCTCACGTGCATGAGACCCGGAACGAAGCTGTCATCGGGGGCATCCTTGTAGTAGAAGACTCCCTGAACGATCGAGGATGCGACGTTTCCGATGCCCGCCAGAGCTACTCTGACCTTCGGCATATGCATCCCCCCAATATTAAGTATAAGAACTCCGCTTTTATATTATGCGGTTGCATAATCTTCGTCGAATGCCGTCTTTAGCTTGCGTTTGAGCAGAAGAGGACTCCTTTTTAAGAAAAAACCTAAATGTGGGAGGTTGAATCAACTAAAAAGTCTGTTTATTTCGTCCGAATTTAGGGATAAATTCGCCCTTACCCCCTCGCCCTCGTACTTCATAGCGATCCATCCGCCGTGTGAGAACACGACTACCTTGCCCTCTTCGCCTACCGCTTCGATTCTGTCTTGAAATCTCCTGATTATATAGCCTCTCTCCCGAAGACGGGCAGAGAGTTCATCAGAGATCATTTTAGCCTCCACAGCAGATCACCTCATGCTCTTCTTCACTAATTTGAATTTCTTCAAGGCAAGCATGCTAAGGCTTGTGTGAAATAAAGGTTTGAGGGGCGGTGAAGCTACAGAGGGAATACCGAAATACTGTGCACTAACCCACCATAGGTCGGCTGGTTCCCTCCTCCTTGGTCGCTTGGAGGATCAGGGAGAGAGGTAGGGAAGCCATATCCAGCCCCCGTTACTACAAATTCGCTTGGAACTTGCTCCCAAGGGAGATACACTACAATCACGGGGATCGCAAATGCCGAGGCCGCTGCTAGTCCTGAAAGGAGCAATACCAGCAATACAGCAGCCGATTTTCTGGGCCACCCTCCCATTCTTAGGTACCCCTAGGAAAGTATCCAAAAATAGAGGCAAAAAAGACGGGCGCTCGACACCCGTCTTAATCTTGGGATCCAGCGGGTTCCTTAGGAGAGGCCCTTCTCTCCCTCAACTTCAGCGATCTTGTCTTCAATTATGTCAATGGCCTTGTTCAGATACTCCTCAGGGATGTTGAGCGGAGGTGCTATCCTTATCGTGCTCAGGCCAGCGGTTATAACCGCCACTCCGCTCTTCCAAGCCCTGAGCATCACTTCTTTTGCCTCCTCCTTGGCTGGCTTCTTGGTGGATCTATCCTTCACAAGCTCTACGCCTATCATGAATCCTTTGCCTCTTACGTCTCCGATTAGCGGATGCTTTTCCTTCATCTCGTTGAAACGCTTTACAACCTCTTCTCCAAGCTTAGAGGCTCTCCCTAGCAGCCCTTCTTTCTCGATTATTGATATCGTGGCTAGGCTTGCGGCGCAGGCTACCGGATTTCCGCCGAAAGTGGAGGCGTGAGATCCGCCGACCCAATCCATTAGCTCCTCCCTTGCTATCATCGCGCCCAGCGGCATTCCTCCGCCGAGCGCCTTCGCGGACGTCAGGACGTCTGGTGTGACGCCCCAGTGCTCGATGGCCCACCACTTGCCAGTTCTCCCCATCCCCGACTGAACTTCGTCTGTGACGAGCAGGATGTCGTACTTCTCTGCCAGCTTCTTGAGCCTCTCGAAGTAGCCGGGGGGCGGTACTACGTAGCCTCCCTCTCCCTGGATAGGCTCTATCATGAATGCTGCAACCTCCTCGGGAGGCACGAACTTGGAGAGAACCCACTCTTCGATGTAGTCTACGCAGTACAGTCCGCAGTCAGGATACTCCTGCCTGAAGGGGCACCTGTAGCAGTACGGGTAGGGGACGTGTACGACGCTTGGCAGCAGGGGGGAGAACCTGGCCCTCTGGACTGGCTTGCTGGAGGTCAAGCTCAGGGAGCCAAGAGTTCTCCCGTGGAAGGCGCCGATAAAGGCTATGAAGTACTGCCTCTTGGTGTGCCACCTAGCGAGCTTTAGCGCGGCCTCTACAGCTTCCGTACCGCTGTTTCCGAAGTATACCTTCTTCTTGAAGTCACCAGGCGTTATCTCCGTGAGCTTCTCGGCTAGCCTTATAGAGATCTCGTAATAGAAGTCCGTATTCGAATAGTGCAAGAGCTTGGCGGCTTGCTCTGTTATGGCCTTCACCACTTCTGGGTGACAGTGTCCCACGTTCATGACGGCTAGACCCGAGTTCAGGTCTATGTACACGTTACCATCAACGTCGTACAGGAGCGCTCCCTCTGCTCTATCAACAACGAGGGGGTAGAACCGTACGTACGAGGGAGAGATCACCTGGGCGTCTCTCTCGAGGAGCTCCTTGGCTTTGGGCCCGGGGGGCTCGACTACTATCTTGGGTACCTCCGTCAAGAAGACGCACCCATGGTTGGGGCTTTTACATGAATTAGAAAAATATTTTCACCCATTTACCAATCTCCTAGCTGCGGGGTCTCTGTAGCTTTCTGCGGTACTAGGTGCGAGTTTCTAGGCACATAAAGATGAGAGAGGGCTTATCCCTAGCCCTCCCCGAGTGAACTGGCGCTCAGCCCGCTCAACAGCTTTTCACGTAGGATATCGTACTTGCAGAGGAGTTGAGCCGTCTCCGCGTACTTATTCTTCGCTCTCAAATGCGCGTCACAAAGGACTCCAAGCTTTCTAGCAGTGTAGCATGCTTCGCAGACCAAGATTGCGGCCTCATTCTTGCTTATTCTGCCGCTAGCAAGACCCTGAGCAAGTTTCCTCACGATTGCTATCACCTCAGGGTACTTGTCTAGGCGCAGGCGTCCCCCTCTCGTACCTCGGAGATACTGGCTTATAGCGGCCTGAGTGACTCCCAATAGCTCCGCAGCCTCTATCTGCTTCTTCCCCGAGCTGATGACAAGCTCTCTGGCAATCATCGCCCTGATCGCGGGTATCAGAGTCTTCACGACCAACTCACAGGGCTGCGCAATCATGCGATCACCTTTGCTAGGTTATGTTCTGTATCACGGCTGTTTTATTGAGGACTTATTAAGTCATCGCCCGTTAAGGAGCTTGGGTGTGGCAAGAAGTCGCCGAGCGAGTCACTCGGGTTCTTAGAACTGATGAGCCGGGTGATGCATCCTGAATATAAAAAGAATAGCTCATATAAGCTTTGTCGCGCTTGTTTTGTTATTCGTTGCTAGGACAGAGTACTTGTTCAGAGGGGGAGCTCGGGTCCTGATATCGCCGGCGCTGTCGGTGCTCGGGGTCCTCAGCCTGTACCTTGTGCTGTCTGGTCAGATTGCCAAAGCTTCTCTCAAACCGCTCAGGATTGTTGCCTCCCTGCTGCTGGGGTGGGCTCTCGCTTACACAGTCTCTCCGACTTTGGGGTCCGTCTCAGCGGTAGCTATGGCTGCCTTACTAGGAAGGGAGGCCGCTCCTGCCCCCCCTAGCGAGGAGCATGGTGTTGAGCCTGATCTCGAGTTTGCACTCTGGAGGAACGTATCTACCCTAGTAGTGGGACCAGATCCCCAATCTGCCTCGAGCGTAGCTTTTCACCTGGCTGCCAAGCTAGCTAAGTCGCCAGCTCGAGTGGTGATAATAGACTCCTGCGGCGTGGCTGGCGAAGAATTAACGTCATTAGACGCTCCGTTCGTGAGCGTTGATCCGAGAGATGTGGACTTGATGAGCCTTACGGCTCCCGAGGAAATCTACCACAAGGCGGCCCAGATCATATCCCTCCTGTGTGGAGGGAACTCCGCGGCTATCGCTAAGGCCCTGAAAAACAGGTCACTCGACGCAATTTCTAAGGATTTGACTTCGCCAGCAGAACTCAGGGTTCTGGCGAAGACTTTTGGCGGTGGAGATCGTTTCTCGGTACTCGACCTAATGCCAAAGTACGGCGCTCTCGTGGTTGATCTATCCTCAATAGAACCTCTACCAGTGAGAGAGGCGGCTACCCTCCTGCTTATGCTTCAAGCGATATCGGTCGAGTTCCCCACATACTTCACCGTGGCTGAACTCGACTTCTCGCTAGCGCCAGGAGCGAGCTGGAGGCTTAAGAGAGAGGTTCTAGACGTCGTCCAGAGGGTCGCCAGAAGTGGGTTAATCCTGAGTACAGACTCTACCGCTGATCCCAGAGTGTGGGACATCTTCAATATGGTCGTCATCTGCCCCGGAATAAGAGTATCATGGCCGCCAGCCATCGTCGGCGGGCTAAGAACGCTGAGGAAGAACCTTGAGAGGCTGGCTGCCAATTTGAGGGACGGAGAAGTTCTAGCTATTTGGGGCAGACCTCCAAAGTACGCAGTAGTGAGACTCAAGTGAGAAAGATCACTAGAGGGCTAGAATAAGCTCGTAGCCGTTATGCCCCTCTTGACTAACCAGGTTGGGAGAACTCTGGCGGCAAGTCTCCAAGTTCCGATGGTGATCATCAGGAGATCTGCCACGCGCCGGTACCTGAGTCCCCGCGTTAAGAGGGCCCCCAATGCCTTTCTTAGGGACTTTCCATACGTTTCTCCACATTCTCTGGCTATGGCGTCGACAGCTAGAACGCCAGATATCATTGCTGTGTTGATCCCTCCCCCGTTAGACGGTATGCACGTGCCAGCAGAGTCTCCTGCCAGCAGGACTCTTCCGACTTGGACGCTCCGCCTTAAGCCGCAGACGGGGAGGAATTTTCCCATCAGCTCGCTGGATGGAGTTGAGTTTCTTAGCTCTGGGAGAGAGGAGAGCACCCTCTTGAATAAGTCGAGCGTACGCACTCCAGCAGGAACTGGGTGACCCAGGCCCACGTTCGCCTCTTCGGCCCCGCGAGGAATTATCCACGCGTATCCGCGCGGAGCAATGCTGGGGTCCACCCACATGAGGAGGCGATCCTTGGGATAGTCTACACCCCTGAACCTCTGGTTGATAGCTAGCGCGATCTCCGCGTAGCGGCCGATCCCAGTGAGCCTAGCTGCCGTCGACATAGTCCCGTCGGCTGCAATGAGCCAACCGCCTCGGAGTTCAACGGACCTGCCCTCTGACCTAAACCTAGCAGTAATAGAATTCTGGCTCTGGCTTAGGTGAATTAGGGTATGCCTAACAAAAACTTCTGCTCCAAGCTTCTGGGCCCTTCTAACCCACGTGCGGATGAGTTTCTCCTTATCGATTACTAGAGATGGGAACTCCAGTCGGATCCGCCTACTTAGCCCCAACCTAACCTCTATCGCCTCAATATCATTCAGCTTCACTCCGGGCTCCTCGACAGGCCCATAGGTGTACTCTAGGATCCAGCTTAAGTCGCTCGGAATGATTTCGTGGGCCCAATCTATGGCGGGAATGAACTCGCCGCAGATTACTGGCTTTCCCGGCACCTTTTCTCTCGTAAGCAGGGCTACGCTCAACCCACGCTCAGCCGCATAGCATGCTGCCGCTGCGCCAGCTGGCCCTGAGCCTACTACAAGAATGTCAAACTCTTCCAAGCGTGACACCGCCGGGGCGGCACAAAAATTGGGGGTGGATTGGAGTTCAGGATTCCTTCCAGAGGTGCACGAACGGAGCGTATGTTCGCTTGTAGGCCTCTCCAGACTCCAGGGCCTTGGCGTCTCTCCGATACTTGCTCTCTGGCCCTATTAGGTGCACTCCTCTCGTTCTAGCGTACTCCTCCAGCGAGATGCCGAACTTCTTCTGCACGTAATCCCTGTACAGATCAGAGAGCACATTAAACGTGCAGAATGGGATGACCCTCCCATCTGGGACTAGGTAGTGGATGTTGCACCTCATGACCCTCTGGACATCGTAGTTGTACAGGTCCATGAAGTGCATCATCCCCAGGAACAGGGACTTGTAGTGGAACTCGCCCAGCGCTGCGTAGTCCCTCCTGAGGAGGATCTGCCTTATCAGCCCGAGCACGTTCACGCCCTCGGGCTGCTTGCTCTTGTCTATGAACCTAGATAGATTCGCTACGATCTTCAGAGCAGTTATCCACCTGTTCGCTCCAGACCTCAGCTCCTCCACCTTCTCTAGCACGTACTCCCTGAATCCCTCTACGTCGATGAACTCAGTTATGGGAACGAACCTCTTGATGACCCTCGACCCATCTACGTGTTCGTACTCTGGGAAGACGTAGGTAGCTGCCCCACAGGCCGGGTGGTTGGTCATCCTGAACTGGGGCTTTCCGGTCAGCGCCTCGACTAAGTCGCTGATGAACGTGACGAACGGTACTGGATACCAGGCGTCCATGGGTATCTGCCCTTCAGTCTGCTCTTCTATCAGCTTGATCACTTCCGGAATCGTGATCCTCAGCCTTTCTCTCTCGCTCCTCGGAACCCGCCCTGTAAGCGAGATAGGCTGGAAGTTCACGCCTCTCACAACATCTATGTTGAGCGCCGCGAACCTGATGATATCTCCAAGCTCTCCTGTGTTTAGGCCCTTGATTACGGTTGGCACGAGCACTATACTCGTCATTCCCGATTCGCGAGCGATGTCGAGGATGTAAGGCATCTCCCAGTGGTTCTTAGGGTTAGTCTTAGGCGAGACGCCGTCAAAGCTCAGGTACATCGTATTCACGCCGGCCTCCCTAACCTGCTTCATTAGCTCCGGCTTCTTGAGGAACGTGATCCCGTGCGTATTCAGCTGAATGTGCTTCACACCCTCTTCCTTGATTAGCTTGATTATCTCAACGAGATCATCCCTAAGCGTGGGCTCACCGCCGGTGAGCTGGACTGCCAGGCCCGGGACGGGCTTCTCGCTTCGCAGAACCCGAATCATCTGCCGTATCTGCTCTAGAGTGGGCTCGTAAACGAACCCGGCGCGCTCGGCGTAGAAGAAACAGTACCAGCACTCGAGGTCACACCTGTTCGTAAGCACGAGGTTGGCCAGCGCGGTCATGTCCCCATGAGCTGGGCACAGCCCACAGCTGAACGGGCAGGGGGCCGTCATTGGCACCATCGGCTCTATCTTCATCGCGGGAACTTCGTACTTCATCGCCTTCTCGTAGAAGGCGTAATCTCCCCAGTAGATTTCCTCGATCTCTCCGTGGTCGGGGCAGACCCTCCTGATGTAGACCTTCCCTCCCCTCTCAAACACCACGGCGGGCAGGAGCCTGTAGCACTCGGGGCACAGTGAAAGAGTCCTTCTTAAGAGGCGCTCTCCAGATTTTACTGGAGGAGTAGGCCCTCCTATTGGTATATCCCTCTCAGCGACCCTTATGACCTTCTCTGCAACGCTTTGCTTCACCATATTTCATCCAACCTCCCAAGAGCCGAGTCCTTTTAGAGCATCATGCTCGGATTTCTAGGGTAGGGCTGTATAAGTAATTAAAGTCTGACCGGCCTAAGGAGCGCTTGGAATAACCGGCAAGTCTGGAAAGGCGTTAGATTTACCGTTCATCACCGTTAAGCTTATTCAGGAGGGAGATATGTTGTGCGGGATCGGCGAAGGTTCAGCGTACTTAGGCTGGCCTCTGATGCCGCTGTAAACCTCGGTCCTGTGAAAGGAGATGACCCTGAGCGGCTATATTCCATTGCAGAGGCAGTAGTTCAGGGGAAGGAGAGTCCAGAGAATTTTAGCGGAAGAGACAGAATCTTTGCAGAGATGTGCAGGGCCTACGCGTCGGGCTGGAGCGAGCTAGTCCGCTTCACCGAGGAGCGAATAGACAAGCTGGACGACGGCCTTCTCACCGGACTCCTACTTATGCTCACGGACCTGGCCGTCAGGACTCCTAAGGAAAAAGTGATCGAAGACGCTAGGGTGTGGCTTGAGGGCGTGGAGGTCGACAAGAGAATCGCGGCTACTAAGGTCTTGACTATAATCGGAAGGGACTCGCCAAATGAAGCCATCTCCCTGCTCCAAGAGACTCTGAACAAAGATCCAATCAAGAGAGTGCGTCTCTCGGCGCTAAGAGGGCTATGGAGTATTGCGGAGAGTAGACGAGACATCAGAGAGAGAGTCATCAGTCTGATAACCTCTAGGCTTGGAATTGAGAGGAGCGCCGAAGTGCGCGCGGAGATCCTATCCGCTGTACTCTCACTGATGAAAGATTGAGGTACCAGTAGGCCTCGTTGCCATTAAATTTGACAATGCGACCATCGTGCGCTAGGGGGGAACCTTGGGGACTCTCACGTACTTAGGACACGCCAATGTGGTAGTTGAGAGTTCTGGCATCAAGATAGCATTCGATCCGTGGATAAAGGGTAACCCTGCTTATCCAAAGGGCTTCCCAGAGCCGGAGGGCGTACTCGCCTACGTCGTGACTCACGGTCACGCCGATCACGGCCTTGAGGATGCTATAAAGCTCGCAAAGGAGCGTGGAGGGAAGGTCGTTGGCATATTTGAACTCGCCAACTTCGCCTCTGAGAAAGGCGCGGAGGCCGTTGGAGCTAACATAGGGGGCCCCTTCATGGTCGGAGATGTGAAGGTCATTCTAACAGAGGCTCTGCACAGCTCTCCACTCGGAGCACCAACGGGCGCGGTAGTTAAGTTCCCAGACGGGTTAACCGTTTACCACGCGGGAGATACGGGCGTCTTTCTGGGGATGAGCCTGATCGGCGAACTTTACTCTCCAGATATAGCCATCCTTCCGATAGGAGGACACTTTACCATGGGACCCAAGGAAGCCGCGAAAGCTGTCGAACTCCTGAAGGTCGAGAAGGTGGTGCCGATACACTACGCCACATTCCCCGTACTCTGGGGAACTCCGTCGATGCTGAGGGAGGAGTTGGAGGCGAGAAGCTTGGACGTCGAAGTGATTGAGTTGTCTCCTGGCTCCTCAGCGGGGCTGTAGCCCCGCGCCTTTTTTAGAAGAAGCCCCCGATTTCTAGCGACATGGCCCTTGAGAGTCACCTGATCGTGGAGTTCTACCAAGTCGCAGAGAGTGAGGTCTTAGACTCCCCAGAACTTATGGAGGGTCTCTTGCGAGAGCTGGCCGAGAGGCTCGGCCAGGAGATCCGAGCTATTCACGTCCACGAGTTTGAGCCGTACGGAGTCAGCGCGCTACTCTTGACGGAGAAGGGATACGTGGCTATCCACACGTGGCCTGAGCACGAATATGCGACTGCAAACATAGTAGGCTTTGCCTTAGAGGGAGAAGGGAATTTCAGCTGGACTGTAAGCGCTTTAGAGTTCCTTAGAGAGAAGCTCAAGCCAGAGTTTGACAGCATGGTTGAGATCAAGAGCGGGCGCGTTGGGAGGCGTTAATCTCGATGGGGGCCCGTACAAATGTTATTGAGAGGCTTAGGAGAGCCTACGCATTATTTCTAGATTACGATAAAAAGTCTAATATCAGGGCGGCAATGGCATACTATGGTAAGAGCGTTGAAGAAGCCGAGCGCGCGTGGGAAGTCCTCTACAGACCGTCTTACTTCGAATTTGAGTCTTTGGCCTACAGGCTAATAAGGCTAGGAAACGTGAGAGCCCTCGTAAGAACGGCTCTTATACTCCCAGAAAAAGCATTGAACGTCGCCCGAGCCCTTGAAGAGGTTGGCATATTAGAACTCTCAGACGACGGAAGCGTAAATGTGATCATAGAACCGTTTGGGACCAGGGATATAGATCTCAGTATCTTGGAGATCATCCCAGAGATTAACGCCGATTTCAGACTCGACCAGCTTCAATGCTCTCGAGACAGTCTGCTAGCGAGGATCTCAGAGATAAGCAAGGATATCTCGCTAGACGGCAAGTCCGTGGCTCTGATGGGAGATGATGATTTCCAGAGCCTAGTTTTGGCTGGCAGCTTCGACGTCAGGGTAACGGTATTCGAGCTAGATGAGCGGATACTCCACGCGATCTCAAAGATAGCCGGGAAGAGAGGTCTCTCGATAGAACTCGTCAAGCACGACTTGACTAGACCTATCCCAGAGGAGCACAGGGATTCGTACGACCTATTCCTTGCCGACCCGACATACACTCTGTCCGGTATAGAGACTTTCTGCCTCAGGGGTTGGGAGTCTCTAGTGAAGGAACGCGGGCGCAGAGGTTACGTGAGCTTCCTTCCAGACGAACTTGGGAAGAACCTGTGCAAGGTATTCTGGAGCTTAGCTTCCCTGGGCTTCTCGATTGAGAGAATCGTCGTGGCTCTAAACAGCTACATAATCCAAAGGGACAGCCCAATATACTCCCTAGTCAGAGAGGTAATCGAAGAAATGGGGGGACCTGATCAGCTGGCAGACAGCGTGGTCGCCTACTTAAGCAACCTCTACGTGCTCAAGCTGGAGGATCCTGATGCTGGGAGAGACTTCAAGCCTTCTCTTGCCCCAATATACGACTACTACGCAGTTGATTAAGCGCGAGAGCTTCTCCTAGTAGGCCTAAGCCTGACCTTGAATCGAGTTCAGATATAACGCGCCCAATGAGATAGCTCGGCCTTGCTTCATCTATCTCAACAACATAGAATCTTCCTAGCTCTACTACCTCGCCCTTTAGCGCCACGGCTCGATAAAAGTTAGTTCTGCCCTGGTAACCCTTCTTAGTCCTCTCCAATGCCAACACTGTGAGTTCCTTTCCCACAAATTTCTCGTTGGCCTTCAGACCGATCTCTCGGACGAGATCCACCAGAACCTTACTCCTCCGCTTCACCAGAGAAGGCGGCAGGAGAGGTCTCCTAGCCGCCGGCGTCCCCGGCCTCGGCCCATACCTGCTAACGTTGACGATCTCCGGCCTCACTTCTTCTAGAAGCTTGAGCGTGGCCTCGAAATCCTCGTCCTCCTCGCCCGGGAACCCTACTATGATATCGGTTGCCAGCGTTGTTTCCTTGAATGCCGATCGGAACTTAGCTGCAAGATCCAAGAACTCCGCTACGGTGTAGCCCCTATTCATGAGCCTGAGAACTCTGTCACTTCCGCTCTGAACAGGGATGTGCAGGAATTTGTAGACCCGTCGATCGGACATGACATCTAGCAGCCCATCAATTATTCGGGAGAGGGTCCTGGGGTTAGCCATTCCCAGCCTTATCCTGTACTCGCCTGGCATCTCTAGGAGCATCTGAAGCAGTTTGGGGAGGCTGATCCCGATGTCAAGCCCGTAGGCAGCGACGTCTTGGCCCGTGACTAAGAGTTCTACGGCCCCGTTGGATACGAACTCCTCTGCCTGCTTTACAATAGAGCTGGGTGAAAAGCTGCGCAGCCTCCCCCTGGCAAACCTGGTTATGCAGTAGGCGCACGCTCCAAGGCACCCCTCTGCTATGGGGAGCGGTGCTGATAGCGGCGCAGGGAGTCTCCGTGGGAGCGACGACTTATCTAGCTCAGTCTCGTCTAGTAACTCGACCTTTCTGCCCTTCATTGCATTTTCCAAGGCTTCCACAATTCTGTGAATCGACTTGGGCCCCACGAGGGCCGAAGCATACGGGCGCAGCCTGTAGGGCTGAGTGTACGCCATGCAGCCTGCCACGATGAGCGGGACTCCCATTGACGAGAGTATCTTGGCTCTATACACCATCCTGTCTTCCGTGGGCTTCTTCACGTTGCACGTGTTTAGTATAATTGCATCGGCTTCCTCTGGCGAGTCTACGAACTCATAGCCTGCTCTCTCCAAGAGAGCAGCCATTATGTCAGAGTCTGCCCTATTTGCGGTGCAGCCATGCGTCTCCAGGTAAACTCGCTTAGGCATGCCACCATGTCATGAATTAGATCTGGCTAATAAGCGGAGGGCTACTATTCTTCCTCTTCCTCAACGCTCAGAGACGTAACACCGTCCAGGCTGGCTATGTTTCCGCCGTAGTATCTCACGACGCGGCTGACATCTTCGTAGTCGAGATCCTCACCCTCCAGCACGACTTTCAGCCTCTCTATGTTGGTGTCGTAGTCTTGGACGTCTATGTTGACCTTCGTGACGCCGGGCAGTTCGCTCAACGCCTCAGCGAGTTCGATTATGGTTGGGTTGTGCGGCTTTACTATATCAAGAACGAGCCTGACTATACGGACCTCTTTCTCCTCTTCTTGTGAGCCTTCTTCACTCGATGACCTAGAGCCGAACACCGGCCCTCCTACCCTCCTCCAGCCCTACGCAACTGGCCTACTATATAAACACGGAGACTCATGTTTAGGAAGTAATCGTCAGCAGTCGAGCTTATCTGAGGCGGGTACTCCTTTTAGCTCTCGGGCCGCCCTGAAGAGTTCGGCCAATATCTTGTTTACGGACTTCCAGCGACCTCTCTTCAGTCTAATCAGTGCCAACCTCCCTCTAGCCTCCGGAGGGAGCTCAGCCCTTCTGTCAAACGTGGCTAGCACGAGAATCCCTCGGGCTAGGCAGTAGTCAATCAGCTCTTCTGGTCTCTTCTTGCCCCGCATGGCCGATCTAGGAGCCCAGACGGCACCATAGCCCATCATAATGAGCCTCCTTTGAATTGAGTAGTAGAGATCGCGTGGAAGCGTCCTGTCGAACATGAAGAGGGTTTTGTACCTGGGCCTCCCCTTCCGTCTCGCCGTAAAGGATCTAGAGGGAGTGAGCAATGTTCCTCGCCCTCATCACTCGCACGCCCATCTCCTCTAGTATGCCTAGGATTCTACTCTTCTCCTTCCCTCTCAACCCCTTCCAGTCTACTATGGCTACTTCAGTTGGGCCGAAGTTACGCTCGAACGCCATTCTAATTGCCCTCTCGCTAGCCTTTTCAGAGTCGTGCCTGCGAAGAGCTTGGCCGATGGCCAGCTCTGGCGATTTGAGCTGGATCTTGGTGAAGTAGCTGTTTATGTGGGGACCCCCAAAGCCCACGGCGTGGGTAAATCCGGCGAAATCAGCAGAGAGCATTCTTCTCAACGCCGACAGCGAGGACTCTACCACCACTCTGGCCGCACTCCTGTTGGACCACTCTTCTGGGCCACATCCTATCTCCACGAATGCTAGAGGGGTATCCAGTGTAGGGCCGTGGTGAGTAGACTCGAACCCGATATCGAAGCCTACCTCCGGCGCCCTTTTCTCGGCCTCCTGCAGGAACAACTTCATGAAGGGCGGGCAGGCATTCGACAGCGTGTAAGGTTCTCCCCCAAAGGGCGCGTCACCAAAGTTCCCAGAAACGTGCGTCGTTATTATGGGTCTGCCGGGAACCCCACTGTGCCGCGACAGTATCACTATGAGATCCGCTCCATCTGCCCCTAGGTCTTCTTCAGACTGAGCGTATAGCACCTCTCCTTCTGGCCTCGAGAGCCAAGCTTTCGCGTTTCCTATTGAGAACTCCTCTGAGCCTGTTATTCTGATGAGTTCCTCAGCCATCAAGCTCGCGGCGACGTCGACTCGAGAGGCTACGAACGCTATCTTTCTGACGATCAACTCTACTGCACCCCCTCAGCCATCTCCCAGTACTCTAGGAATTTCTTCCTAGACACCACGATGTACTCGGGGTCGCCAGAGTGGATCTCTAAGGTGACCGTGCCATCGTACCTCGCCCGCTTGAGGGCCCCTAGAACCCTCTTCCAAGGAATCCTCCCTGCACCAACGGGGATATGGTCGTCAGACCTCCCAAAGTTGTCGTGAGCGTGGACGTGTAGTATCCTCGAAGACGCCTTCTCGATGTAGGAGAGCGCCTTCTCAACGCCTCCGAGGTAGGAGTGACCTATGTCATAGGTCATCCCGAGCTCGGGCAGAGAGTTGAGGAGGTACATTATGTCTGAGACTGAGCTGAAGGCCCCGTGATCCACATTCTCGACGTGAATCCTAACTCCAGAATCTCTGGCTGTGTCTACTAGGCGCCTCAGAGCCTCTAGATTTAGCTTCTTTGCTTCTTCACGGTGCTTTGATAGCCACCCCGGCGTGTATGGATGAAGCGTAATGAATGGGGCTTCTAGCTCAACGGCAAGATCAATCAGGGCCTCGGCGTACTTGAGGGCCCCAGATCTAACTTCTTCATACGGACTCGCGATCTCCAAGTACCAGGGAGCGTGTAGAACTACATCCGAGTCCCAAGACGATAGGATGTTCTTGATCTCGCTTTTCAATGAGCTGACCTTACCTAAGTGGGCCCCAGGCCACTCTACAGTGAGTTCTACGTAATCTATCCCAAGCGAGAGTAGTTCTCTAAGCTCTTCCAGAATGTCTCTGTCGGGATTGTTCATCGCGCCAAAGCGGAGCGGCATTGCTCGGCGCACCCTCCGTGTATGATCTTAAGTAACTTCCCGTGGCCGGGCTCCCGAGCATGTGGAGGATACTGGCCGACGCGCTGCTAGAGTGGTTGCCAGTCGGCACAGGGCTGACTCAGCGGGCTCAAGCGATAGCCGGCCTGCTCATAGACCCGAGAGCGCTATTCACCCCGGCCGCTCTTTTACCTGAGGTCGCGGCCCTGATAACCTCACTTATCATCGTACTGGCAGAGGTCAAGCTCGGAGTCAGACCAGATCCCGCCTTCGGTGGCGTCGCAGCGTTAGCCATCGGCATTATGGCGTGGTTAGGAGCGCTGATGATGCGGCTAGAGCTGCTAGCTCCTGAGGAGCTTAGATCTATGGAGTTCACAGATGGTGTACTCGCCGGAATCGTCCAAGGACTTAGCTTGCTGGGGTTTGGAGGAAGCGGCATGAGCGTCGCCGTACTCACGGCCACAGGCCTTAGGTTTAAGGAAGCAGTCATTCTGTCGTCACTAGCCTCCGTTCCTGTCATCGCTGCATGGGGAGTCGATTTGGCTGGGCTTGCATCGCTAGCGATCGCTGCGGTCGTCCTGTACGCTGCGTCTCGGCGCCTCAACTCCGCGAGACCCACGACGATCTCGTTGATCTGCTCAACGGCTATCGCCGCGGGAAATAGGGGAAGCGTGGTGACTCTGTTCGAGAGACGCCTCTATTACAGCGAGCTAACCGGCAGAATCGCCTCTTGGGTGGAGAAGTGGGGGGCGATGGGTCTGATCATGGCTATGATCGTCCAGTCAATAATCTCGCCGATACCGGCCGACGCGGTTCTGGTGGCCGCTGGAGCCTTAGGCATGAGC
>DRBY01000128.1 GCA_011042755.1 Thermoproteota archaeon
CCCCGTATCTCTCCGCAAGGTCGTCGACCCTCGGGTTGACCCGGAAAAGGACCCCCCAGGCCAGGCCAGGCCTGGCGCCCGTCCTCTGCTCGACGAGTTCCTCGTTTCTCACGAGGGGAACTATGGAACCGGCGACCTCGGGTGGGAGTCCAAGCGCTATACCCAAATTGGGGACTGAGTCGGCATCGACCGCCAGGACCCTAAAGCCCCTGTCACGCAAAAAGTGGGAGAGGAGGGCAGACACGGTTGTCTTACCCACCCCTCCCTTCCCGGCCACGAGAACCCTGAGGGGCAAGGCCATCACTCCGGCCAGCCCAGTGCCCTCCTCTTCTCCAGGATGTGAGCCATAATGGCCTCGGCAGCCTTCACCGGGTCGGGCTCTACTAAGAACTTCCCTCCCACAAGATCGTCCGCCTTGTCGGTGAGTATCTCAACGACCTTCTTGCTCCCAAGCACCGGAGGAACCGTCCCCAGGTGCACCAACAGTCCGGACGCCACGAAGTAGGAGCCGATGGAGACAGCCTTCTCGCTCATCCACTCTGGCGCGGATCCCGCTGCCGGGAGGTCAGGTATGTCGACTCCGAGGTGCTCCGCCAGCGCCGCTAGGGCTATCAGCATCCTAGAGCAGTCTACGCAGCTTCCCATGTGCAGGGCTGGCGGGATGCCGAGGGCCTTGCAGACCTCCTTCAGCCCGGGTCCAGCAAGCTCGGCGGCCTCTGGGAGGAGCAGGCCGTGCTTTCCCATGGCGATGGCCCAGCAGCCGGTGCCCACAATGAGGACATCCCTCTTAATTAGCTCCTTCGTCAGAGTAACGTGGCTGTGGTCGTGCTTGACCTTTGGGTTGACGCAGCCCACGATTCCGACGATCCCCTTTATTTTCCCTGTCCTCAGGGCCTCGGCGAGGGGCTCGAGCGTACCTCCAAGGGCCTCTAGTATGGCCTCAACGCTGAATCCGGCCACGAGTTCTGACTTCTCCTTCGGTATCATTACCCTGTCAGGGTTTCTATTCTTGAAGTTCTCGACAGCAATCCTCACGATCTTCCTCGCGGTCTCGATGGCGTTGGCCTTGTCGAACTCGATGTGTATTGCGCCGGGAATGTGCGCCTTAGGCTCCGTCGTTATCACCTTGGTGTGATAGCAGGAGGCAACGTCCACGATCGCCGGCATGATGCACTGGTAGTCCACAATGACGGCCTCGAGCGCGCCTGTGGCTATGGCGAGCTCCTGCTGGAGCATGTTGCCAGCTATGGGGACGCCAAGCCTCATGAGCACCTCGTTACCGGTGCAGCACATCCCAACAACGTTTATCCCACCCGTCGCGCCGAGGTCCTTTGCCATCTGAACCAGCTCGGGGTCGCTGGCGACCTCGGCGATCTTCATGGACAGGACAGGGTTGTGGCCGTGCACCAGAATGTTAACCGCGTCCTCCCTCAGCACCCCGAGGTTCGCCACAGCTCTGAGCGGTTTCGGCGTCCCGAACATAACGTCGCTGAGGAGCGTGGCCATCATGGAACCGCTCCATCCGTCCGCAATGGCGCACCTGAGTCCTTGGGCAATGAGAGTGAGCGGGTCCGCGTCGACGCCCATATGCGTCCTGTGCATTATCTCTGTGATCTCTCTGTCAATCGCGCGGGGCATTATCCCGACTTTCTTCCATACCTCCTTCCGCTTCTTGGGAGCGTAGGCCTCCACCAGTCTGAGGGGCTCCTCTCCAGGCTTGCCGAACTCCCACTCCATTATCTCGGCAACTTCCTTCGCTAAGTCGTTCAGCTCCCTGCCCTCAACCTCCAGCCCGAGGGCGCGGGCTATCCCCTTCAGCTTCTCCGGGTCTTTGATCTCGTAGTCCTTGGCCCATCCGTCGGGTATCCCCTTGAAGACTTCCACAATGTCCCTGGCGTGGTCGCTGTGAGCGGCGGCCCCTGCGGCGAGCATCCGCATAAGGTTCCTTGCCACTATCGTGTCGGCAGTGGCTCCGCAGACTCCCCTCTGGGGGCCGTATCCGAATGGATCAATCCTGCATGGCCCCATGTTGCAGTTCCTGCAGCATACCCCCAGGAGGCCAAATCCGCACTGGGGCTGCTGAGCCAGGTACCTGTGCCAAGCTGTCTCGGCGCCGTCCATCTCGGCCTTCTCTAGGAGCTGGGAGGCTGTGGGGTCGATGGAGACGGCCTCGTAGAACTCCCTCCTGGCGGTTCTCATGAGCCTCTCGTAGATCCTCTCGGAACCGGGCTTGCCTCTCTCAATCCCTGCAGCAGTCATTCAGACCACCTCACGGTCTCATACATTTCCCTGAGAGATGCCAGGGGGGACTTGGGAGCCTTCTCAGCGGGCCTGGCGTATACCACAGCCGCCTCCGCGAGACCCAGCACCATATCTGCGGCCCTTCTGATCTTCTCCCGGTCGAGGATGTCCTCCGCCCTGCCATACCTCAGGGCCCCGGTTGGGCAGGCCTCGACGCACGCTGGCGGGAGTCCAGCCCTGAACCTGTCCACGCAGTGATCACACTTCACCACCTTCCTCCTGAAGTCGTAGGCCGGGTGGCCGAAGGGACAAGCGAGAAGGCAAGTCCTGCACCCTATACACTTCTCGAGGTCCGATATTACGAAGCCCTCCTCCGTCCTTTGCATGGCCCCGGTTGGGCAGGCCTCGACGCAAGGGGCCGGGTCGCAGTGCATGCACCTCATGGGGACATAGACGCCGGCGGCCGGAACCACCTTCGTCCTCGGCCTTGGCGTAGGATCCTCGAAGACAGCTTGGAACAGCTCCTTAGAGGATGAATGCTCAACCGCACAGGCTATCTCACAGCTCCTGCATCCCACGCATCTCTCGGGATCAACGTAGATGAGGTACTCCAGGTATCTTGGAGGGACAGTTGCCATCCATCCCCCCCAGCAATTTCGAATTTCACTCAAGAAAAATCCTTCGATTTAAGTAAAAAATTTAACTATGATTGTTCATTTAACATGAAGTTAAAACGGACTATCCCGAGCCCCGCCTTGTAGTCGCGATAAGATCGAACCAGCTCGAGCGCCTCCGGCGTCAGAACTACGCCCCCTCGTCCGACGCCGCCCCGCCATGATTCGAAGAGCTTGAATCCCAGCGCGGACTCCATTCTCTTGAGCCTCCTGTAAACGGCCGGGGGCGACAGGCCGAGACTCCTCGCCACCGCGCTGAGACTCCCCATCGACTCAAGCGTAGATAGCAACTCCAAGTCGTCCTCATCCAAGACCTCCCCGTCCTTCGTGACCAGCCGGAGAGAGGGTATGAACGAGTAGGCCGCGGACCGCTCAATCAACTCGCATCCCGAGCTAAGAATTCTCCGGAGTTCTTCCGGCCCATAGGCAGGGTTTAGCTGGCCCAGCATCGGGCACTTGCCGACCAGGCCCGAGGGGTCCATGTAGATCATCCTGCATTCCCTCCGACACCTCGGACCCGAGAGGAGGTAAACTGGGAAGTCACGGTGAAAAGTGACCCTCATCTCGTAGATCCCCATGAAATCGCCGAACGGATCAGACACGTCGTACCCTCTTCCCTGCATCGCTTTGACCACATCCGTGGGGCATTTAGTGACTGGGCATAAGATCGGTGGGGAAATCCACACCTGGAGCCCCCAGGATCTGCCAATGTTTACCATCTCCAGAATCTCCTCGTCGTTCACGCCGGGGACGTAGATTAGCATCAGCTTCATGGATTTTCCGGCCATGAGGAGTCTTCTAACGAATCTTTTGGCGCGCTTGAGGTCAGACATGGTGTAGCAGAACAAGCATATCTCGTCGGCTCTCAGGAGCATCTCGGGGGATTTCTCACGGGAACCGACCGCCGCGGGGACGAACACATGCGCTTCGAGGCCCCTGTCAGTAGCCGCCGCAATCAGCTCCCCCACCCTCGGATGAGCCAGCGGGTTCGGGCACGTGAAGTACACATCGGGCCTCAGACCTGATCCTATCAGCGAGTCCAGGAAGACCTCAACCATGTGGGGGTCCAGAAACCCACGGGGAGGGACCCTCTCCTCGGCTCGCGGACAGTAAGAGCATGTGGAGTCGCAACCGTCTACGACCTTCACGACCGCTATCGCCTTGGCGCGGCCCCTGGGCGTGCTCAATGGCGAGTTCCTCCCTCGAGGATCTCCGCTTCGAATGTGCATGTGTCCGCCCCAGCGGCCTGGCACTCCCTCTCAATCATTGGGCCCATTCGGATGCCGGTCGTGTCCTCCACTAGGGCGGCGAGGAGACCAGCCGTGAAGTGACACACGGGCGAATCCGATCTTCTCCCTCTGGCCTCGAATGAGTTCTTTACCCTGACCACGACCTTCTCCTCTCCCAGGGTAATCGACAGGATTTCGCCGAATCCCAGGGACCTGTAAACCCTCCTAGCCACATCCAGCATCTCGTTGAGGGACAGCCTCTCCCTAGCCGAAGCTATGCCCTTAGAGTCATGGACCTTCATCATTCTATATGCCGAATAGTACAGAACCGGTCTCAGGCCCTTCTCACCCACGAAGACGGACAACCCAGCCATGAAGTCCGCCCACCACCGGGTAGACATCAAGAACATGTCCTTTAGCACGACCACGCCAAAGTAGGGAATTTCCACCTCAGCCCGGAGGACCCCCCTCCTCTCGGGATCCTCTCCGATGGCTCGAAGGCTCATTATCCCCACCTAGGGAACTTTTCCGGGATCAAAATAACGATTTAGCTTAGCGGTAAAACGGTATAGAGTTCCAGCCACATACTCGGAACTAACCTCTCTAGGGCTGGAGAAGGAGCAAGGTTATGAGCGGGCTGCGCCCCGCCGACCTGTGAGGGTAAGTTCCACTCTGCGCGATATGCCTTTCATCGAGCGTCGCTAGGCTGAGTTCACTCACCCACTTAGAGAAGAACGAGGCTTTTCGCGCGCGAGAAGACCCTGAGGGCCCGCTCGCGCGATTCAGATCCCCTATTCAGAGGGGGAGTCCCGTAATTCCAGCAATCTCCTTCCTCATTCGCTTGTAGAGCCCCCACCACCACTGCTTGGGGGTAACCGTAGAGACATCGTACAGTTCCGGGAACGGCTTGCCGATATCGGGCTTCTCTTGCTTGTCCTTGTAGTGCTTGAGCATCTCGAGAACTATCTCATTGGCCTCCGACCTCTTCAGGCCAGCTTTCACTACCGCTCTCGCGATCTCGGCCATGAACCTGGTCTCCAGCCCGCTAGCGTGGGGGTAGGTCCCGTTGGTCGCGGACACGCCAAGGGGGTGCGTTCCCGTCACGACGTTTGTCACGGTATTCGCCGTTATCTCGTAGAATATCATCTCAGTTCCAGCTCCAGCCGACGTCCAGACGTCTCCCATTATTATGAAGGGAGTGTGCCGGGCCATAGCCTGCCCGACGACGCTGAGTTCCCACATGCCCTCGGGAGCGCTCGTGCTCACGATCTTGTAGTGAATCGGGTGACAGATGTGGTACACCGACTGGTAGAGCAGCCTGCCGAGTAGGAAGGAGGCCACGAAGTTGACAGCGACGCCGGCGGGCCCACCCGCGTACCCGCCGATTATTGGATCTACGAGCGTGACGTTCATTGCGCCATACTCCGTGAAGTTAACGGCCTTAGTGAGCCTGTCGTAGTCCGTCTTGAGTTCATTGAGAATTGCAATCAAGTGGGCGTCGCTAGTCCTCATGTACTCCTCCGACGCTATAGCCAAGTCCCCCAAGCAAGTAATGCTACTCTCTCCAGCCAGCAGGTGTATGCCTGGCCTCCCAGCCCTTCTAGCCGCCTCGCGGAGCATCCTGAGTTCCCGCCTAGTGGCCTGGACTTCTAGAGGGCTCCCCGTCTTGACCTTCCTCCCCTCTATAACCGCCAGACCTCCGTGGTTTATCGCGTCTATCAGCGGCTCCTTCATGTAGGACATAGCCATGGGCAGGTACCACTCCTCGGGTATCGGCGCCCCCGCCTGTCCCCCCATTATTATGGGCAGCCTCTTGTCCTCCACCTTTCTGGCGTAGAGTATCCTAGCGTCCTTCCCCCTTCCTACGACTATCTGCTCTGGAGCAGTTTCTATCCCCTCCTTAATCTGCTCCTCCGTGAACTTGATCACTCTCCTCGTGTTCATGCAGTAGATTCCAGCCTCCACGGCAAGCCTGAAGCCTGCCTCGAAAACCGCGTCGGCCAGGCTGTCGTCGTCTGTAACGATCTGCTCTGGATCGTACCTTATGTCGTACTCCTTGACGAGTTCTCTGCAGAGCTTGGCGACGACTTTTAGGTCGAAATCCTTCTCTGACATGTAAGGGCCAGTCTCAGCTAGGTCCAGAACCTCCCATATGGAGAGAACCATGTGTCACGCCCTCCCGAGCAGCTTCTTAGCTACCTCAACGGCCTCCTCAGCGTTGTCGCCGTAGCCGTCGGCGCCTATCTCCTCCGCGAACTCTCGGGTCACGGGACCCCCGCCGACCATCACCTTGTACTTCTCCCTCAGCCCCCTGTCCTTCAGCAGCCTTATCAGGTCCTCCATGTACGGCATTGAGGTCGACAGGAGGGTTGATACTGCGATTATGTCGGCGCCAACCTCTTCGGCCTTGTTGATGAACTCGTCAACGGGTACGTCTCTACCGAGATCATACACTTCAAACCCGTTGGCCTTCAGGAGCATAGCGACGATATTCTTCCCTATGTCGTGGATGTCCCCCTGTATCGTGCCAATTACGACTTTTCCTAGCGTAATCTTCTCCTTCTCCTCCTTGACTACGAGCGGCTCTAGAATCTCCAAGGCAGCCTTCATGGCGTCGGCAGCCAGTAGAACCTCCGGGAGGTATATCTCAAGCCGCGCAAACTTGTCACCAACGACTTTCATACCAGTCATTAGTCCTTCCTTTATCGCGCAAAGAGGCTCAATTCCAGCCTCAATCGCCTTCTTTGCGAACTCTCTTGCTTTATCCTCGTCACCATCAATGACAGCTTGGGCTAGACCCTTCAGAATAGCCTCCCCCTCACCCATCCGGAACCACCGGTTGGCCGTCAGCAAAAATCCGGTTATCTAATATAGTTGCAGATAAAAAAGAGTTGGATGAGTAATCCAGCTGAAAGGAATGGACTTCTAATCGTGTTCCAACCTGAAGGACGAAGAGGCGTTTTTCCGAAGGGTATCACAATTCTCGCCGCAGCAAAAGACCTGGGCATTGATCTAGCCTCCATATGTGGTGGAATGGGGCTCTGTGGAAAGTGCAAAGTCGTGATCCGGAGTGGAGGAGAACTCTTGAATCCACTCACATCGAGCGAGATGAAGTGCTTAGAGCCTGGGGAAATCAAGGCCGGATTCAGGCTTGCCTGTCAGGCCAGGGGGGTCTCTGGGGGCAGGATCGTAGTAGAGGTTCCAGAGCAGAGCAGAAGCGGTAAGCAGAGGTTGCTAGTTGAGGGACGCCCAGTAGAGGTGGAACTTGAGCCAGCCGTGAGGGAACTCGTTATTGAGGTATCTAAACCGACCCTCGAGGACCCTCTGGCCGACTTTGAGCGCCTGCTCAAATCGACAGGGCTTTCTGAACTCGATCAGGTAGATCTTCAGGTCCTCAGAGAGCTACCCGCCGCGCTTAGAGAGGGCGGATGGAGTGTAGCCGTGATAGTGCACACAAAGCGTGGCATACTGATGGTAAGACCAGCCCGGTCGAGCCGAGGGCTCTACGGCTTTGCCGTGGACATAGGCACCACGAAGCTCGCTGGCTACTTGATAGACCTGAGAACGGGGAAGGTGCTCTCAGTAGCGTCGTCACCCAACCCTCAGATCCCCTACGGCGAAGATGTGATATCTAGGATCGCCTACGCCTCTAGGTCTGACGAGAATCTTGAGGAACTCCACAGGGTAATAGTGGAAGGAGTGAACAAGCTCATAGAGGATGCCTGCAGGTCCGCTGGAGTGGACGCTTCCGAGATAGTGGAGCTGGTGGCGGTCGGCAACACTCTGATGCACCACCTCTTCCTAGGACTGCCTCCAAAGTACCTCGCGGCCTCTCCGTACCCGCCCGTGGTCAGGAGAGCGCTAGACTTCCGAGCATCAGACTTGGGGGTTAGAATACTCCCATCAGGAAACGTGCACATGCTACCGAATGTGGCTGGCTTCGTCGGCGCCGACGCAGTTGCGGACGTCTTGGCGACTGGGATCCACAGGTCTAGAGAGCTCTGCTTCGTGATCGACGTGGGGACAAACACGGAGATCGTGGTGGGAAATATGAGTGGGATGTACTCCGCGTCCTGTGCCTCAGGCCCAGCCTTCGAAGGGGCCCACATCAAATTCGGGATGAGGGCCACGTCGGGCGCCATAGAGAGAGTTTGGATAGATCCCTCAGACCTCAGCGTGCAGTACCAGGTCATTGACGACGTCAAGCCCAAGGGGATATGCGGCTCAGGAATAGTGGACGCCCTAGCGGAGATGCTCAACGCAGGCGTAGTAGATACTATGGGGAGGATCGTCACGAGAGAGAGTCAGAGGGTCAGAGAGGGTTCCGACGGACCCGAGTTCGTGATAGCATTCAAAGAAGAAACGGCGATAGGGAAGGATATCGTGATCACTCAGAGGGATGTAAGAGAGCTACAGAAAGCTAAGGCGGCAATGTACACGGGAGCATCGATCGTAATGAAGGAGGCGGGCGTAGGTGTACGGCAGATAAAGAAGGTCTACATTGCCGGCGCCTTCGGGCTCTACATAGACCCGTCCAGCGCGAGGAGAATAGGGATGATCCCGCCCTTCCCACTCCACATAATATCTCAAGTGGGAAATGCGGCCGGTACTGGGGCTAAGATCGCTCTCACGTCCCTTAGGAAGAGGCTTGAATGCGGAGAGATAGTGTCCAAGATGAGGTACATAGAGCTGGCAGCTCACCCAGACTTTCAGCAAGAATTTCTGGCAGCTATGTATCTCCCCCACCTTGAGCTAGATCGATTTGGGGACATGGTAGAGAAGATGGATAATCTAACAGTCTCCAATAAGCATAAAGCTTTACTAGAGAGATTGATGAGAAGAGAAAATCGGAAACCAAAATGTGATGATCAGACTTGTGGGAGTCCGATTAAGAACGGGTAATAGTAAACACCTCAGGCTGGCTGCGGAAAGCTCTTTCCGACCTCAACCAGCGCCCTTATGTTTTTAAGAGGAGCTCTGTAAGGTACATCGCAGCCCGTACACAACACAAAGTTCGGGACGTGCGACATCTTCTCCATTAGACGACGGACCTCTTCCCTCACTACGCTTACTGGTTCGAGCGCCACCTTGACGGGAGAGTAGTTGCCAAACAGCAGCACTTCGTCGGAGACGCGCTTAGATGCCTCGAGCAAGTCCACATTGTGATCGACGCTTATTCCGACCACGCCAGTCTCGGCCATGGCTTCTATCAGGTGACCAGACTGCCCGCATATGTGAAGCACCCACTCTGAAGGGGCCGCGTCTATCATCTGCGCAAGGAACTCCTGAGAGAACTTCGAGAAGTCCCTTGGAGAGATGAGACCAGCTGTGGGTTCTGCTATGACCAGAATGTCCACCCCTCTATCTGCCAAGCTCCGGGCATACTTGGTTAGCAAGCGCGTCGATAGCTCAAGCAGGTCTGAGACCAGTTCTGGATTTTTCCTCACGGATTTCAGTAGACGCGCGACTCCCAACAGCTGGCCAGCGAGTGTGAAAGGCCCTAGCAGGTAGAAACCCACGGGAGCGTTCTGAACCTTCGCCTTCATGAGTTCTGCCGTCTTCAAGAATAGCGGGAACCTGCCCGCGACCTCTGGATCAGGTACCTCTGGCATCTGCCAGCCTTCGCTCTCTGACACCGCTAGGTGCTCAACGATTGTTGGGGCCTCAGTGGGAGTCATCTTCACGCGAGCCCCAAGAGATTCGGCCTCGACCGTGAGGTCCATCAGTGGCAGGGCGATATCTGAGCCCAGCTCGTCGACTGACAGCCGAGCGGCTTCTGAATGAAGTTCTGGGTCAGAGAGCGCCTGGGGAACCGTGACGTTCAGGAGCTTAAGTGCCGGATAAGTTATCAGAGGTACTACGGTTCTCCTCTCCTTCGACAGAACCCAATCCAGCAGCCTCAATGAGAATCCCAGCAGAAATCAGAAATTAAGAAGCTAAAAAGTTCCTCACGGGCTTAGATTGGCCTAAAAAGTCTGGATCTGGCGAGATCATAGGGAGGCCGCGGCTATCCCTAGAAGTTGCTCCTACTACCGAGCAACTTCCCACATTGCTCGGTAGTACAGGAAGAGCGCAACGCCCAGGCCTATGAATCCGCTGAATCCGGCCAGTGCTGTGGATTTACGGCTAACATGAATGCGATGTCTGGAGGATGAGGATAACGCTGTGAAGGAGAGGAACATCATCAGAGACCTCCAGGCATTAGCAGATATCGGACTAATGTTGAACAGGGCTGCTCTGGCAAGAGCGTCGCCGCTCGCCCAGAGTATGGACGTCAGGAATGCGGCGGCCAAGCCCGTGGGATCTGCCCTTCCTCCACCGCCTGCCACGAGCCAGACGCCGGCCATAGCCAGTAGAACCCCGAGCAGAGTCACCTTAGTGATTTCTTCCCCAAAGAGCGTGAATCCCAAGAGTTGAGCCCAGAACACGAACGTTTGAACTATGGGGACGGCCTTACCCGGTCCAGAACGATGTATAGCTTCAGAGTAAGTAACCATTCCTATGCCTTGGCTAATTGCTCCCGAGGCCGCTATGAGGGCTAAGGATCTCCTATCAGGTAAGACGCGGCTACTGATCAAAGCTATTGGCAGCGAGAACAAAACTGCCCCCAGGTTCCTCCAGGCATTCAAGGGTATGGAAGGAAGTTCGTCCATAGCCTCGTCCACCAGTACGGGCTCTACGCCCCAAAGAATCGCTGCTCCCACTGCCCACAACAGCCCAGGCTGCACAGGAGCCGTGCACTAAGCGCCAAAATAAAGCTAGGTCGATGTACACGAGCGAGCGTGTAGTCAGTACCTCCCACACTCTAGAATCTCGCGGTAAGGCGCGGAGTTCTTCGCGTCACTTCACTGAGATCACCGCACTGAGATCACCGGCTCGACTGGCTCGAATTTAGTAGCGTTCACAAGGCCCCTATTGGTCAACCCCAGCTCGGGAACCGTTGGGAGGGTCACGAACTCGAGCTGCATGAAGGGAGATTCGAGCGAGCACCCTAGCTCCCGCATCACAGTCTCGTTGAGTTTGTCTAACGAATCGACGACATCGTCCGCCGATTGGAGGGATATTAGCCCTCCGAGTGGGAGCACCAGCTCGGCGAGCACTTTACCTGATCTGACGGCCACGAATCCCCCTCCGGTCTCGGCGAGGTGCTTGACCGCGCAGAGCATGTCCGCTGGGCTCACGCCAACCACGACTATGTTGTGGTGGTCGTGAGCCACGGAAGACGCGATTGCTCCCTCAGTTAGGCCGAATCCCCTGACGAAGGCTTTGCCGACCTGTCTCGTGGCCCTGTGCCTGTCCACGACGGCTATGTGCAGCAGGTCTCTGCTGGGATCAGACGCCAAGAATCCATCAGTAGCCTTGACCCACTCTCTGGTCTCCCTGTTGATTATCTGGCCTGGAATCAAGTTGATGACCCTGACGAGAGCTTCAGAGGTTCCGTCTGGCACCTTAATCACGAGGTCCTCCTCGGAGAGGTCTGGCGACACCCTGACGGTCTTCAGGGCCCACTCCGGAACCTCTGGCGTCTTGGCAGAGTAGAGCATCCTCCCCTCCCTGTAGACGAGTTGCCCGTCGAAGACCACTGCGGAGACCTGAAGCGTCCTGACGTCCTCTACAACGACTACGTCGGCCTTCCTGCCTGGCGCCAGCACTCCAATCTCGTGATCTAGCCTGAAGTGGGTTGCCGTGTTTATCGTAGCCATCTGGATGGCTTTTATCGGGTCGATCCCGATCTCTATGGCCTTCCTAACGTTGAAGTCAATGTGTCCCTCTCTGAGGATGTCGCTCGGGTGCTTGTCGTCTGTGCAGAACAGAAGCCCTCTGGTGTCTGCGAGCTTGCATTCTATGCCAGCTAGTATATCCTCTAGGTTCCTCTCCGAGGTTCCCTCCCTCACCATTACGGCGCAGCCTCTCCTGAGCTTCTCTAGCGCCTCTCCTTGCGTGACGCACTCGTGGTCGTCCCTCAGCCCGGCAGCTAGGCAGGCGTTGAGCTCTCGTCCCGAGAGCCCGGGCATGTGTCCGTTGACGAGCTTGCTGGCGGACTCAGCCAGAGAGATCTTCTCTAAGTACTCCCGCCCGAGCGATAGAACGTGTTGGAAGTTCAGCTCCCCGAGTGAGACGGCCCCCTCCAGGTTGAGGAGCTTCTGAGTCTCAGCTATCCCCAGCGACGCTCCAGTGTCCTCCAGACCTGGGGCCGTCGGAACCCTAGAGGGAACCTGGACGAAAACCCTCAGAGGGGCCTCTTCGGCTATCAACAGGAGCAGCTGAATCCCCTTGACCCCCATGACGTTAGCGATCTCGTGAGGATCGGCGAGTATAGTCGTCACTCCGCGAGGGATCAGTATCTCGGCCAGCGCCCGAGGAGTGAGCATAGTGCTCTCTATGTGCATGTGAGCGTCGATCAGGCCAGGTATCAGATACCGGCTGCTAACGTCCAGCCTTCTTTTGCAATCCACTCCATCGTAGCGGCCGATGCCGACTATCCTGTCGCGATAAATCGCTACATCGGCCTCAAACGTGGTTCCAGAGTAAACATCCACGACAGTCCCGCCAGAGAGTACCAAGTCCAGTGGGATTTCTCCTAGGGCCGCCTGAATGAGGCTAGACTTTACATCGGTAGGATGCAATAGGGAATCCGTTGAGACCACAGGTCAATATGCCCTCTAGTCGACTGAAAATATTGTGTCTGTCCAAGGTTTGTTCTGTCTCGGAGACAAGCTACGGCAGCAACCTTGAGTGACTACTGGTCCAATGTTTTTGGCTCTCTGAGCGACTCCTTTTAACATGATCTTATCTCGCTGACCATCAACTTCCTCACCAGATCCTCCATCTGGCGGACCGAGAGTCGTCGAGAGCCTCTCGAGGAGCGAAGCTGATCCTCTCCGTATTCATCGGCCTTGGATTCGTGAACTAGCAATGGGCCCCATTTTCTGACCATACCGAGCCGACTTTAGCGGGGACATTTAGGTGGGGTCAAGGTGATCTTGAGTGGAGCCATTGCGTCGAACCCACTTACGTAGTTAGGAAACCCCCTCCTTCTGCAAACCTTGGCACAATAGCGGATCATATACTCGCCGATTCTCAGGGAGAAAAATTATCCGCCTACTTATTGCTCTAGGTCATACTATCCAAATCCCCCTTAGGAAAGAAAGAAACACAGTGGGGAGAGCGGCTATGGCAAACCCCCCGCCTGCTTATGGTGTTCTCCTGCTGCTCTTTTGGGTTCTCACTCTGAGCGGTTCTCTAATGGCTGTGATGACGGGCGCGCTAGCCGTCGTGACACTACTGGCGCTCACCTCCGCAACCCTGATTGCACCGGGTTTACTCCTCAAGAGGCGAGAAATACTCTTCTGGAGACCTGTGTGGGGGAGCCTAGCATACTTGTCAACCGTGGATCTCCCAATAAGGACCTTTGTCCTGATTGACCTGACGACTGGTTCGGCTTCTAAGCTCTTGTCTACGCGGCTGGGAGGCCTTGTCGGAGCGAACACTTACTTCCTAGCCTTGGGGGCGCTCTGGATCATCGGTCTCGTTTTGGGGGAGCTGATGATGTCTCGGAAAGGTGTGGAGTCGAAGAAGAACCTTCTTCTCACGATTGCAGGGTTGGACGTCACCTTAATCTTCGTGAGCTTGCCTTACGTGTGTAGGGGAGACCTCCTCGATGGCCTGCTCAGCCTGATCTGCACCTCGGTCGTACTAGGTTCGGCGATCTTCGTAGGAGCGTTGGGGAGCGCAGGGGCTCTAGAGAATAGGGGTAGGAGCGCAATGTCGCTCCGCGATCTGACTTTCTATGCTCTACCATCTATAGCAGCCTCTTTGGCCTTTAGAGTTGAATATGGCGGCTCTCTTTTGGTGGCCCTCTCGCTATACTACCTCGTGGTACTAGTGGGCTCAGCCTACCTGAGCAGGAGGATCAGTCCGCTAATCGCCTGGCTGTACGTCTCTCTGCTCGCTCTAAACCCGCTGTTGATTGAGAGACTGGCTCTCAACGTGTTCTTAACCTCGCCATGAGCGCGGACGCTGCTCGTAGAGGCTCAGATAGATGGCTTTAGGTCTTCTGCCGACCGTATCGAGGCGACTAGCTCTCGGACGTACGTGATGGTCTTCTCGATGTCTGACAGCCTCGCGACGCTCGACGGCGTGTGGATGTACCTGACGGGTACCGAGACCACGCCTGTGGGCACGCCCTCCCTGGTAAGGTGGATCCGGCCAGCGTCGGTTCCGCTCTTGGGAGACAGCTGGAGCTGATAGGGCACGCCGACCCGCTCGGCGACATCCACCATGAACTCGAGGACTCGCCTCTGGGTCAGCATGCTCGCGTCCATCACCCTGAGGGCTGGGCCGCTCCCCAGCCTGGTCACGTGCTCGCCCTCCGGCACTCCGGGCGTGTCGGCGGCTATGGTTCCCTCCAGAGCGAAGGCCACGTCTGGGTCTATCCTGTAGGCCGCCACGGTTGCGCCCCTCAGCCCCTGCTCCTCCTGGACCGTGAAGGCGGCGTACACGGTTGGAGCGTCTTCAGGCAGGCTCTTGAGCACCTCCAGCAGCACGAGGCACCCGATCCTGTCGTCGAACGCCTTTCCTATCACCAGGTCTCCCCTCGCTTGGAAGGGAGCGTCAAACGTCACGAAGGACCCTGGCAGGATGCCCATAGACAGGAGCTCCTCGTCTGAGGTCGCTCCAACGTCTATGTAGAGGCTCTTGATCTCTGGCCTCTTCTTCAGCTCCTCTTCGGTCATGACGTGCCTAGGCTTGGCTCCAATGACTCCAGGCACGGGCCCTCGCCCGCCGTGGACCACGACCCTCTGAGCCAGCAGGACGGCCGGGTCTACGCCCCCCAGGGGGATGAAGTTGATGAAGCCGTCCTTTCTTAGATTCCTAACCATTAGGGCCACTTCGTCCATGTGAGCGTCTAGCATCACTCTAACCGGCCTGCTCCCCTCCCTGACGGCGATGAGATTTCCCATGGCGTCTACCTCAATCTTGTGGACATGTCCCTCTAGCTCTGCCGCTATGATCCTCCGCACAGCGTCTTCCATGCCAGGAGGGCCTGGAGCCAGAGAAAGCTTCTGCAAGAGGCTCACGATCCTATCACGCATCTTGGGTGCCAGTCACCCTCGTGCTAAAAACGATTCGTGCCGTTGGAGACAATTTCACAGCCTACGCGCTCGCCGCCCGAGTGCCGCCACTCAAGAGCCTCGGGCTGTCGTGCTTAGGAGATGTTCTGGTCACAGATCCGGCCTTAAACTTCCCCCAGGCAATGCGGTGGAGTCCAGCCTAAATAGCAGCACAAGGAGCAGTTTAACCCGTAATTCTAGGCCAGTTGCGTTCGATCTTCGCGTTTTCGACAGGTTTATGAGATCTCAGGCCAAGCTCTGACCGCTGGGGGTGACCCCCATGGTCGTGAACCTGAGAGGTAGGGACTTTATCTCCACGCAGGAGTGGACGCGAGAGGAGCTAGAGGCCGTCCTCAAGCTGGCAATGGAGCTCAAGGACAAGAAGAGGAAGGAGATACCCCACAGGCTGCTTGAGGGCAAGACCCTGTTCATGCTGTTCTACAACGCCAGCCTGCGAACGCGGAACAGCTTCCAGACCGGCATATTCGAGCTAGGAGGGCAGGGCATATACCTGACGCCCGGGGCCGTCTACACTCCCGCGCTCAAGGGAGAGGAGATCGCCTACAAGACCGAGAGGATTGCCGACGTCGCCAGAGTGCTCAGCAGGTACGGCCACGCCATAGCCATTAGGATCTACGGTGAACCGGTCAACTGGGTCTACGGAAAGGGAGACCTGATAGTCAGGGAGTTCGCTCACTGGGCCGACATCCCCGTCATCAACATGGAGGACGATGTCTACCACCCGTGCCAGGCCATGGCCGACGTGATGACGGCCATAGAATACAAGGGCAGGCTGGAGGGCAAGAAGGTAGTCGTCAGCTGGGCCTACTCTGCCGGCGTGAAGCCCGTCGCCGTCCCTCAGAGCGCAATACTAGCCTTCACCAAGTTCGGGGCCGACGTCGTGCTCGCTCACCCGAGGGGGCTTGAGCTAGACCAGAAGATAGTGGAGATGGCCGAGAAAAATGCGGACGAGTTCGGAGGCAGCTTCGAGATCAGCTACGACATGAACGAGGCGTTCGAGGGCGCCGACATAGTGTACCCCAAGAGCTGGGGGTCCCTAGAGTTCATGCCGCCCAAGGTGCCGCAGGTAGACAAGCAGGGCATGATCGAACTCATGAACAAGTACAAGGACTGGATATGCGACCAAGAGAAGCTCGACAGGGCCAAGCGCGACGTGATCTACATGCACTGCCTGCCAGCCGACAGGGGAATGGAGGTAACTGACGACGTGATAGACGGGCCTCACAGCGTCGTGTTCGACGAGGCTGAGAACAGGCTGCATGTGCAGAAGGCCATAATGGCCTACGTCATGGGTGGCGTGTAGGCGCGGCCACCTCAACCCTCCTATTTTTGACTCGTTCGGGGGAACCTCTCCCAGACCTCCCTGCGACCGGCACTTGAGTCAGGCAGACTTTTTCTAGAGCCCGTAGGAGATTGCAGAGGTGCGAAGGCTGATTCCCCTCTTATTGGCTCTAGCTCTCGCTTCTATAGCCCTGGTGTGGATCGGGTGCCATGAGATGCGCGACTCCTCTGGCTCGGAACTCGTGATCGTCCCGCTAACCGGGGTCAGGTGGAGGGCCCCCGAGCATTCTAGCTGGTGCGGAGCCGGGACTAGGAACCACTTGATCGAGGCCTACGTCTTGAGCTGTGATGACGTCTGCGTCTCGCTAGTTCGGGTCTGGTTCTGGGACCCGTGCGGGCTCAGGAAGCCCGTTGACTCTGTTGAGCTTGAGGTCAGGTCTGGATCGCTTAAGAACTCCCTGGAGATCAAGTTGGAGAGGTGGGGCTCCTACTGGGAGACGCCAGCCACCCTAGTAGCGACTCCCGGCCCCTGCGAGATCTCCGTCCTCGGCATGAAAGAGATGGCCCTGAGCCTTCCGGACTGCGCCGCGAGTCCCCCTCTAGATAAGCCGGCAGCACTCCCTCTGGACTCGCCAGCCACGCTCGTGGCTGGCTGGGTTCGTCACGGCGGCCGCGGAGGCTGGGTTGATATCCTAGAGGTAGTTGAGGGGGAGACAAGCGTCTTGCTGGCCAGAGCAGGGTTGAGCGACCCATCAGAATTTGACAGCGTCAGGCTCATCGCTAGGAGTCCGGCAGGTCGCTTGGAAGTTGATCTGGGCGTAGTTAAAGAGGGCATCAGCGAAGCCATCGTGCTGGTTCTGCCGGGGAGAGGCTGGGTCATCGAGTGTCCCGAAGTCGGTGTGGAGATCGAAATCCACTCTTAGCGCTATTCCCAAGCAACTCACGACCAAACCGAGAGGTCTCGTGGGGTCGAGGAGTCTGCTGATGGACTCTGCTCCCTCTCCAGATCTCACGAACCTAGGCTCGGATCTTGACTTGTTAGGCTTAACATATTCCCTCTAACTCTCTAACTCCCGATAGGGATGAAGGGCTGGACTGAGCGGCTACTCAAAGTCGACCTGAGCTCAGGAGAGGTGGCAGTCGAGCAGATTCCTCGCGAGGTGCTGCTTAACCTGCTCGGCGGGAAGGGTCTCGGGGCCTACCTCCTCTACAAAGAGGCGCCGAGGGGCGTGGATCCATTCTCACCTGAGAACCCTCTGATATTCGCCGCAGGGCCGATTTCTGGTCTCTTGCCTGGAGCAGGAAGATATGCCGTAATTACGAAGTCTCCCTTGACGGGATACTTCATCGACAGCCACGCCTCTGGTTCCTTAGGAGCCCAGATAAAGTTCGCAGGGTTTGACGCCATCCTCATCAAGGGAAAGGCTGAGAAGCCGGTCTACCTGTACGTCGAAGACGGATCGGCTGAGATAAGGGGTGCAGAGCCCTTCTGGGGTCTGGACGTTTATGGTGCTCACGATCGAATATACGAGAAGCACTACGGCGGGCCAGCGGTGGCAACGATAGGGCCAGCGGGAGAGAACCTCGTCAGGTTCGCGGTCGTCCACTCCGAGAGGCTGCACGCAGCCGGGAGGGGTGGAACGGGAGCCGTCATGGGGTCGAAGAACCTGAAGGCCCTAGCC
>DRBY01000140.1 GCA_011042755.1 Thermoproteota archaeon
CCCCCGGCCGCCAAGAACCAGTAGTAGCTTCTCACTAATAGCATTATCCCTCTCTGAGAGAGCGCTCTTCACAGAAGATTTTCACGATCTGCTTCACGATCTCGGAGGATGAATCATGTGGGGATCCGAACTTGGGCAGTCTGACGATTTGGCATCGGACACTTCTTTTCTCCAGCTCGCTCCTCAGCCACTTTTCGTCTGGCCACTGATCGTAGCCCAGCGCGATTATGTCAGGCTTTTCCCTCTCTATGATAGCCAGAGGATCTCCCGGATCTCCTAGCACAGCTCTGTCCACTGGCTTGAGGCAGGAGACAAGGAAAACCCTCTCCTCCTCAGGGAGGATGGGCTCTCTTCCCTTGAACCTCTTAACGTTCTCGTCCCGCGCTACTACTACTACGAGCTCTCCACCATTCCCCGCCAACTTCTTGGCGTACTGCAGCATCCTAGCGTGGCCAGGATGGAGTATGTCGAACGTCCCTGCTACGAGCACTTTCTTGCCCATATGCCCTCCGTCCCGCATGTTCAGCCAACTCTTATTACGGCATGCGCGTCCTAAATCCAAGAGGGATGCCGCCAGATCCTGAGGAAGATGTACTAGATTGGCTGACTGCTACAGCTGATCCACCCTACTTGGTACTCTCTCACGGAGAGGATCTAGATGGACTGACTTCAGCCGCGATGCTCTACGCAGCTCTAGCTGGCGAGGTGAGGCTAAGGTTTGAGAGTCCGGACAGGGCGCTGAGATCTCAGGCTCCCGTGCACATTGTCGCGGACCTGCCCCCTCCAGCGGGAGGGGCCTTCATAATGTTTGATCACCACGAGACAAATGTAGCACTCGCTAGAGAGAGGGTTAAGAGAGCTTTCGTATCGCCACAATCTCCCTCAACAGCCGACGTAATCAGGTCCGTGCTGGGGAGCAAAGTGGACTTCTCCAGGCTCTCCCCTCTTATCGAGCTGACCTCTAAGATAGACTCGGGCCTCATGGGATTTGAGGGAGCTGCCTTTACTGCAGCCGTGAAGAGAATCTTCTGGTCCCCTAAGAGGGGGGCCATCCTAGAGTCTATCGTTAGGTCCCTCCTCGAGTCTCCGCCTTCATCTGAGGAGGATCTCCTCGAGATTCCAGCCGTGAAGAGGTCCTGGAGCGAGATTCTCAGACTCCACAGCCAAGAGGTAGGATGGATAAGCGAACTCAGTTCTAGCCTAGAGCTTCAGGACTCCGGTCCGGCGGCTGCTGTGGTAGATATGAGGCGAGTGCCAGGCTACCTGACTCCTCTAGTACATCAGGCTCTGAGAGGTAGCTTCGATGTTGTGGTGACGCTTGGCAGATGGAGAGGAGAGGATTCGAGAGTATCGGTCAGGTCAAGGCCCGGAGGTCCCGCTATTGCACTGAGCCTAGCCAGAGTGTTTGGCGGCGGTGGCCACCCTAGAGCTGCGGGCTTCACGCTGAGGGCTGCAGATCTTCCGAGGATGATGGAGATCCTGCGGGAGTCAAACCTAAGAGTTGTGATCATCAAGCCCCCAACAGCGGCTCGATGAGTGTTCTGCAGGGGCCCTGGACCCCTCCAGTCAAGCGCTGGGCTTAAAGAAAATTTAATTGATGGTTTAATCAAGAAGCATATAGCTTGAAGCACGGTTAGCGAGGTCATGGGAATGAATACGAACGGAAGACACGCGTGGCAGGGATGCGCTAAAATGATCATGCTGATATCCGCCACTTGGGCTATTGGGCTCTTTCTATTCACTCTCGTAGACGCCAGCTCTTGGCAGCCGAAGCAAGCAGATCCATTTACATTCGCACTGAGAGTGGGATGCGTCTTAATAGTCTCCTTCTCTCTGCTGGTCTTTCTAATCATATGGAGAGTGCGGACTGAGGCTTTTCTCGTTTCTGAGTGGGGGTACTCCCTGTCCGGAACCATCCTCCTGCTGACTGCCGCATACCTGGCTCTTCTTGAGACCTCATATGTTGTCTCAGAGGAGGTCATTGCGGCGAGGTTGATAACTACAGTGCTCGGAGCCATGGCCCTATCGTGGTCTCTCTCCTCGGCCGTGATCAAGGCGGCATCCATAGTGAGGTACCTCAGGCCGCCTCCCTCCATACAGCCTCTGTGGTTCGTCCTAGGGTGGGTCGGGTTCCTCCTCTCTCTAGCTCTGTTCTCAGAAGCTGGATGGGAGTGGAGCCTTAATACCGAGTTGGCGGTACCAGATCTATTGGCCGATTTAGCCTACACATTAACACTCCTAGTTCCAGTCTCTAATTCTGCGCGGTTGCTCTCCCGATTTAGAGGGCCCAGTAAGTGGATGGTGTCCAGCCTCGTAGCAGGCTTACTCGCTGGACTCACCGCTACCGCAATCTCGCTCCTCTCCGACATGGTTCTGATCCCAGAATTGTTGAGTAAGCTTGGCGTCTACGGATCTATAGCTCTCTCAGGCACATCCGTGCTTCCATCCCTCCTTTACTACCTCGGAGGGACGACCCTTCTAACGCCTAAGGAGGGCGCCAGGCTGGGCTCCTCCGTGAAGGGGTTCGTGCTCCTCGAGGTTCCGCCAGGCGTCAGGTACGTAACAGCGATATATGAGCTCCTTGAAGCTAGGACTAGCTGCGGCGATAGTTCCAGCTCTCTCATATTGATGACCCACCGCGGCTCCTCAGTAGACTCGTTTAAACCACTGAGGGAAAGAGCAGAGTTCGTAGTTTACCTCTCTGCCACTCCAGAGCTAATAACCCTGTGGGAGGCTGGAGGAAATGTGGCAAAGGTACCCATGCGACCAGATGTACTTCGAGAGGGGATGTCGCGTCTGCTGGGAGTGGACGGAGCCGTGGTTCTTCTCGACAATCTTACCGATGTAGTTACTGTGATGGGATTTGAAGAGACTCTCCTACTCATTTCAAGCGTCAAAGAGGTCTTGAACAGCAAGAACTCTTCCCTAGTGGCTATAGTCTTCCCTGAAGCTCACACAGAACAGGAGATAAAGAGTGTGGAATTGCTGGCTGACACGGTAATCGATCTAAGGTCTACTGAAGCTCCAATAAAACGTGTGGGCCTGCAGCCTCCTAAGACCGAAATAGGAATTCCTTAATGACCCGATAGGAGGGAACTAATCTCGCTAGCCTCGCAAAAAACGAATAAAGTAATATGGAGCGCCATCTCTCTTGGGCCGATGAGGTTGGAGGTGATCACCGAATCTCGGTGTGGTGGCTCGAAAGGCCCGAGGCCCCCCGGAGGTGATGATTAGCAAATGGAGACTAAAATAGAGAGGGTCTCATCTGGCATTCCTGGGCTTGATGACATATTAGGAGGTGGCTTCCCCAGGCCTGCAGCCATTTTGCTCGCTGGGCATCCCGGAACCGGCAAGACTACGCTTACCGGACAGGTAGCGTATTACCGCGCCTCGCAGTTCGGCGAGAAGGTTCTCTACATAACTCTCTCAGAGCCAGCCGATAGGATTAGACTGCACTTTAAGATGCTGGGAATGGACTTTGAGCCGCTGGAGAAACAAGACCTCATAGACTTCGCAGAGCTGATGCCGCTAACCGGCTCACCAGAGTATGTCAGGCAGGCCCTGGAGGGAATAATAGCGAAGGTGGAGAGCTTGGAGCCAAAGGTGCTTATCGTAGACAGCATATCCGCCATGCTTCAGTTCCTGCCAGCAGAGCAAGTCAGACCCCTCGTCCTCATGCTAGTTAAGCTCACCCACAATCTCGGGATATTGAGCTTCTTTATAGCAGAGCTTCCCATGCTTGGAGCAGTTAGGCTCTCTGGAGTCGAGGAATTCGTTTCAGATGGAGTGATAATCCTAAGGCACGAAGAGACCAGGGAGGGGCTATCCACAAGGATCAATGTCGTTAAGCTGAGGCTCTCCAGACACAGCCGAGAGTACTACGGGATCGCGATAACCGATTCTGGGTTCGAGGTACTGGGGCCAATGCGTCTGGAAGGTTGATAGGGGTGTTATGATGCAGAACGAACCTTTTCCAGCTATTGCTAAGGCAAAGCAGGGAACGATAGTAATCCTAAGGCTCGTCTTGGATCCCGAAAAACCCCCTATATCCGAGATAGCGTCTAAACTCGAGTCCCTCGGGTCAAGGATAGTCGGAGGCATACACGGCGAGGTGGACGACTCTCACCTGTGGACGCTACTCTTAGAGGTTCCACCGAACGTCGATGGAGATGCCGTGGTAGAGGAGATGGCCTCGATCGACGGAGTTAGAAGCGTTGAGAAGCACGGAGTGAAGGTAGGAGATTTCTGGCTTAACGATGCCCTCTCAGGCGTCGGCTTACTCGGTGCTAGAGCTGGGGTTCTTCCAATAGCTACGGCGAGGGCGCTGTTTGGAGCAGTCAAGAGGTACTGGGGCCCGGCGGGGGAGGCCTTCCTCTACCACATGGGGGTAGCTGCAGGCAAGGAGTCTTACCAAGAATTGCAGAGCAAGGTTCAGATGAGCGAACTCGATCTGCTCACATCCTTCCTAGGGCTGATCAAGGCGTCGGGATGGATTAACTGGTTTGAGGTAGTAGAGTTCAATCAATCGGAGGGCAGGGCGCTAATACGGGTCAAGGGATCGTTTGAGTGCGCCGAATCACGTGGGGCTGAAGGGAAGAGGAGTAACATACTTCGAGGACTGCTGGCCGGCTTTGTAGGGGCCATGTGGGGTATACCCACAGTTGGCGAGGAGCTGAAATGCGAGGCTATTGGAGACCCCTACGACGAGATCCTCATAAGGGCCATGAAACTCTGAGACACTAGGGGGAACTGCTCTGAGCACTAGGCTAGAACTCGAGGAGATACTTAGAAAGCTTCAGAAGCAGGAACTGAAGCCTGATCGAAAGTTGGCGGAGACGGTCTGGTCGCTGCTAGCTAGATGCGAGAATTGCATGGACTTACTTAGCGAACGCGAGCTCGCAAGTGTCTGGAGTAGGTTGGTGAGGATCGGGATTCGCTCCGGAGACGAAGACCTGTATAGACTAGCAGATAGGGTGGAGCTGCTCCGCCGACTCGCGCGAAAGGCGCTGAAGACGATGGCTAGAGATGAACTCTCCGAGGCGGCAAGGATGGTCTTGCTGAAGGACTTGGAAAGAACCTCGCTAGGCAGATCTATCCTCTCAAAGCACGAACGTCGATCGACGTGAAGAGAGGGTGGTCCCCCGGCCGGGATTTGAACCCGGGACCTGCCGGTTACTGCGCGAGCGGCCGCCGACGGAGGCCGGCGTAGATCGCCAGACCCTACAGCCGGCCGCTCTACCACTGAGCTACCGGGGGCGGGTTCTGTCTCTCCTCCTCGAAATAAAAGGGTTTCCTCATTTTATGAGTAGGAGGTCTGGCACCCCCTCAGATATCCCGTACCTCTTCCCGCAGGCCTCGCAGACTAGAGAACCTGCTATCACATCTCTACTCATGCATTGGACGCACTGAGAAGGATCTTCAGGCAGGGGGCCCTCGTTTAGGGCGCAGTATCTCTCACAAATTGGCTTCTTAAGGTCACCTGGCTCCCAAGGCACTTCTTCCTCACTCGCGACTTCTAGCTTGAGGGGGAAGTGCCCGCACGCTGGGCAGATCAGGACGTCTAACAGTCGCCTCCTCATCATACCCACCCTATCTCTCTCAACGCCCTGGGGAGATCGGCTAGACTCTCCACGATTGCGTCGGCCTCTTCTGGGGGAGCGAGCCCCTCCCTCTTTACCCACACTGTAGTCATGCCTATTGACTTTGCCCCTGAGATATCGGCCTTTGGGTCGTCTCCCACCATAATCGCGCCCTGAGGCGGCGCGTTCAAGGCCTCTAGAGCGGACAAGAAAGCCCTAGGGTGTGGCTTTCTGTATCCTACTTCAGCAGACACGAGTATGGCGTCAAAGAATTTCTCCAAGCCCGCCATCCGGAGCCGCTCTCTAATCATCCCAGGGTGCGGGGAGTTCGCCAGAACGCCGAGGGCGAATCCACTTTTGCGAGCGAACTGAATAGCGGCAACGGCGCCCTCCTTAACCCGCGTGGCCTTGAGGAACGGCTCTGCAAATGCCCGGAGCTGTGCAGGACCCACGTCACAGTCTAGACCCAACCTGCTGAAGAACCTCCTCACTTCTTCTGCGGCTGGAATTTCAACGAGTCGATCGCTCCTAATATTCTCTATCTCTTCGTGCACTTGCAGGTAAGCCTCGAGCGCACGGTCAAGGTCGGCCGCAGGGACTCCGCAGCTGTTTAGGAGAGCCCTCACTCTGATCCTATAGTACTCCCTGCTGTCCACCTCGGGCTCGACTATTGTGTGCCAGACGTCGAACAGTATACATCGCATCTCGATGCGGGTCAAAGAGAACTCCTAAAAATGGCCCGCCACAGGGTAGTTGGTATCCAACATGCCAGCAGATCACCGCTATGAAGTACCGGTAAAGAGGCTAGAGAGAGCCATTAGAGTGAAGGCGGCCATCAAGAAGAAGCTGGAAGAGACTCTCGGAAAGAGCACGGTCAGGAAACTGGCCAAGGACGCCGTCGACTGTCCCGTCCTTGGGAAGGAGGTATCGTTCATAATCTGCTACTCCTGCCCTAACTTCGTCAGGAGGTACAGGGGAGTGGTTCACTGCAAGGGCGACCCTCTACCCGCCGACTTTGGTGTGTGATCTGGAAGCTACTATCCACACGACAAGGATCGCGGTAACGCTGGCTGCGAGGGAGGTCACTGCTATCATCGGGAGTACTGCTCTCACGGCGTTCGTCTCCTCTACAACCTCTTCGCCTCTCTCTACTTGAACTTCAGCTCCTCCCGTCGCTGGAACTTCCTCAGCAGAAAAGCCCTTTTCTCCCAGCGCCGGTGCCGCAGGAACTGGAGGATACCTGCAAGCTGCCCCAAACTTAGATGTCGTCAGGAGTCCAGCTCCCGCGCCAGCAATTAGGGCTAGGAGAAGACCCGCTATGAGCGGCTTCCTCAGGGAGATGACTGCACCAACCCTCCTAATGGCCCAGGCTCTGATGGCCTGCAGCGCCGGCCCCTCCTTTTCGGCAGGGATTATCACTAGTGCTGGAGCCCGAAGGGCGTAGACTCTCCTACGCCCCCTCCTTCCTGGAACTACCTCAGTTAGCTCCACTATTCCAACGGCAGCTAGCCTGTCTATGTGGTGCTTCACGGTTGTTAGGGGAACTCCGAGTTCTCTTGCTATCTCGCTAGGGCTCTTTGGCCCCTTTGAGAGGGCCGCTAGAATTCGCCGACCGTTTTCATTAGCTAATATTGAGCCTAGCACCTGCACCGCAGGATCGTTCAGGTTCAGCACGGCAGGTTCGTCCATCCACGCCCTCGGCCACCGAGTCCATATTACCTTGACGCATTAGGTGCGAAGAGCATGGAACCATTCAACCACGACTTGCGCCACGTCTAGCAGAGAGTCCGATCTAACGACCACATCCGCCTCACGTTCGAGGGCTTCTGAAGAGGGGTTAAAAGCCACTCTCAGCCCTACTGGAATCCTGAACATCTCGAGATCGTTTTCAGCATCTCCGATTACCGCGACTCTGGCAAGGGGAACTTGAAACTTGGAGGCCACTCGCTTCACGATCTCTCCCTTGGCGTTGAACGGTACGTTGACCTTCCACCCCACCACTCGAGAGCCGTCCAGAATTAGCTCGTTAGTCACAGCGAAGTCGAACTCGAACAGGGTCTCCACACGTTTAAGCACTAGGTCAAGCCCGGAACTCACTACACCCACTAAGAGACCCTCTTCTCTAAGCATCTCGAGAGCCTCTTTTAGGTCGTCTACTGGCTTCACCATGCTGAGAGCCCTCAAGGCTGGCGAGAAGTTCTTGCCGATCCAACAGGCCACGTCTAGCTCGGCCCACTCGTCGTAGGAGATCTCCCCCCTCCGGTACCTCTCCATGTTTTCTCTTGCCTTGCCAAGGGTTCCCATCGCCTCATGGATGAGCTGCCAAGAGCTCTCGAGCCTAACCAGAGTGCCATCCATGTCAAAGGCGGCTATTCCCTTGGGACTAGTCCCCCTCAATTCCGACAGCCCTCCTCACATAGTCCAGCGGGACCAGGATGGCCGGGCTGCCCTCAACTTCGGCGAGTTCGAGCGGAGGCTCTGCGCAGTCTGCTAATGCGTCAGATAGCCTTCTATAGCGGCCTGCTGGCGAGAAGTACCGGTACAGGGCTCTCAACTCTATTCTAACGGCATCCTGACTCGATGTCGATGCTATCTCTAAGATCCTCCTGCCGTGAACCCTCAGGTAGGCGAGCACAGCCATTTCGATCAGTGAGCAGGGGTCGACCTCTTCGCTATTCACTCTCGTACCTCCTCTGACCCGAGCGCCTCCCGATACAGGGAGATAGCCTCTTCGAACATCTGTGACAAATCTTGCAGGGCCACTAACCCCTCCAGAATAGCGCAGGTTCCCTCCATGCCTGGATCGATCCTCTGGTAAAACACACACATCTCTCCGAGGCACCTAACTGGGGGCCCACCCCCTATCGACAGCAAGGGGCAGTACTTCTCTTCGATCATTCTGATCGATTCGCAGGCTGCACTCTGATCTTTAAATGTGCGTTCATCACGCCCTCTCCTCGAAAGTTTGGGGAGGGTGTAATGTGCTCCCCTCGTGGATTATAGACTGTGGTGGTCTAAATTCGCTGACTCGCGCCCAAGCTGGAGATCTGGGGGACAGCTGGCTCAACTGGATAATCTTCCTCATCATGATAGCTGTTCTCAACATCTACGGCAGCAGGCTCCAGGTCCAAATGTGGATGAATCAGATCGCCAGGGCGCTAACCCAGCTCCAGCAGCTTACCAAGGAAGCGTCGAACACGTTCCTCCAAGAGGCATCAAAGTTTGGGGGAGACGGAGAATCTGTAAAACAGGTTCTAGAAGAGGTCAAGGGGTTCTTTACCATTCAGCCCGTTACGCTCGATCCAGCAGGAGCTATCAGGAGGCTGGAGAACATACTCGACAACGCCAAGGACATGCTCGATAGGTTCGTTGAGAGAGCCGCGCCGAAGGCGGATAAGGTGAAGAGAGCCAACCTCAGAGACCAGCTTCAGGGCGTGATAGTCCTAGACCTGATATTTAGAACAGTTAGACACTTCTACCTGCTTGGCAAGAAGACCCAGAACTGGATCTACATAGCTCAGGTCCAGATGCAGTTACCCGAGATAATGAGGATAGCTAGGGCCTACTGGAGGTCATCGGCCGCATTTCAGAAGGGAGTCCCCGTCGGCGACAGCGTTGGCCCGCTAGTCGCTCTGAGGCTAATCGGCAGCTCGCCCGTACATGAGCTGGCTGAAGATGTGGTCGTTGGTGAGACGGAGATAGAGAGTAGGAGAGTGATAGTGGTCAAGGCCAGGGGTCCTGGTGGAGAGGTGGGGAAGCCAGGAGAAGCCATCAAGAGGATAATTGAGTCCAGAGGGGGGAAGGTCGCCAAGATCATCATGATAGATGCGGCCATGAAGCTTGAGGGCGAGCCTACCGGAGAGATAGCTGAGGGGTCGGGAGCCGCTATAGGCGATCCTGGGCCTGAGAAGTGGAAGATCGAGGAGGCTGCGGCCCAGTATTCCATCCCAATACACGCAATCGTGATCAAGGAGGACTTGCTAGAGGCCATAACCCCCATGGCAGCGGAGATTGCCGAGGCGGCGGACAAGGTCGTTGAGCGCGTGAAGAGGAGAGTGGTGGAGGGAACGAAGCCAGGAGATGTCGTCATAGTGGCAGGAATTGGAAACACGGTTGGCGTAGGAAACACGCTAGGGGAGGTGCCCGAAGCTGCCTGAGGAAGAGCGAAAAGAGCCCACGCTTCTGACCACAGCTCTGATCGTTGTTATGTCGCTGGGACTCGCAGCGTTCTCCGTGATCATAATATACTTCGGGGTGAGGTCAAGCTCCCGCCCCGCTGCTCCGACGATGGATGCATGGTTTCAAGTGCTCTTCGGCGTTACTGGGCTCATGTTGTCATTGAAGATGATCTATGACGTACTGAGATTGAAGATAGGTCCAGAGGAGGTCGAGCCGGTTATAGTGTCCATGCTCCAGTGCTCCAGCTGCGCCCACAAGTGGGAGAGAGAGTTTAAGGAGGGAGAGTATGTGGGGCTGAGGGTAGACGAGAACTGCCCTAAGTGCGGCGAGAAGGTTATAGTGGCCGCCATCTACGCAAAGCCGCCAAAGAAGGCGAAGAGGCGTTTCTGATCGCGGAGAGGGAGGTTAGTTGAAGAAGAGGAGGATACACGTCGTCCCATGCGTTGCAGTATTCAACGACCGCGGGGAGACGCTCTTACTCAAGAGATCGCACAAGAAGAGATACGGCGGCAAGTGGGAGATACCTGGGGGTAGCCTGAGATTTGGGGAGACCCCTAGAGAGACCGCCTCCAGAGAACTCCAAGAGGAGACTGGCTTTAAGATAAGGCCAGTCGACCTAATCCCAGTAGATACCTTCTCCTTCGTCTATGGCTACGGCTCTGTTCAGTTCATAATACCTCTCTATGCGATCATTCACAATGGCGATCCCGTTCTGAGGCCAGAGGAGCATGAGGACTGGGGGTGGTTCTCTCTAGAGTCAGTGAGGCAGATGGAGACTAGAGGAGAGACCCTCAGAGGAGTGTATCTAATGATCTCCGTGGCGAGTCGCGTCGTCCACAACGCGAGGTGAAGGTTACGCTAGACCTTCTGACCTTTGCAGCCATAGGGGCACTCCAAGGGATTCTCGAGTGGCTTCCAGTGAGCAGTGAAGGCCAGATCTCGATGCTGCTAGCTGGCCCTCTGCGAGTCCCCCCGGCGGAGGCAATATCACTCGCTCTCTGGCTGCACTTGGGCACGGCGCTCGCCGCCTCAGCCTACCTGCGAAAGAGCATCTCTCAGATAGCTAGGTCGCTCTTAGGAGATGGGGACAGAGAGTTGACTGTTTTCATAGCCGTTGGAACGGCTTTCACAGCGATTTCCGGCCTCCCCTCCTATGCCTTGTCGATGAAGATAGGTACGCTCAGTGAACTCTCCTTGCTGACGCCGGCTCTGCTCCTGGTAGTCGGAGTGCTCATAGCAATATCTCAGAGGGTTAGCAGCGCTTCCTCACAGCCTGGTCCCGTCGAAGCGGGAGCTATAGTAGGCTTATTGCAGGGATTCGCAGCCATTCCCGGTGTTAGCAGGTCTGGAATCACATATGCTGGTTTAATCCTACTGGGATACGATGCCGAAGAAGCTCTTAGGCACTCGTTCCTTCTATCGATACCAGCATCGTTGGGCGCCGCAGCGCTAACTGCGCTAGCAGGATCAATTGTGTTGGGGCCTCACCTTATCCTAGCGGCTGCTGCTTCCTTTGCTTCCGGTATTGTGATGATGCACGGCATGATCAAGATAGCTAGGAGAGTGGGATTAGCGCAATTTGCCGTCTCCTTTGGTATCTTGGGTATACTAGTGGCCTTGCTAACGCTGTAGTTATTTTCTAGTCGAACACAACAGATTCTCGGCCGAATAGCTTCGCGCTCAGTGCTAGAAAGATCGCCAGGTAGGCTACGGATGCCAGACTAGACGAGAGGATGGCTGAGACGTCGTTTGGATTTACTATCAGGTCTCTAGCTAGCATGGCCACCGACGTAATCGGCATGAGCCTAAGCGGCATTAGCAGGCTAGAGGGAGCGTAAGGCACCGCTATCATCGGAATTATCATGAATCCAGTAATCGCGCCGACGTACTGCTGGGCCTCCTTGAAGCTCTTCGCGAAGCTCGCGCCCATGACCACTATCGCGTTTCCAGTCAGCGCTGCCAAGAGCATCGCTGCCACAATGCCACCTAAGACTAGGAGCGGGTTTGTGTTTTGAGGGAGGATCCTAGAGAGGGAGATGAAGCCTACGGATCCACTGGGTACCTCCTCTACCCCAGGAAATGCTTCTGGACCCGGTATAGCTAGGGCCATCAGGCCCACGCTCAGGATGACTGAGAGTATCGTGGACAAGCCCATCAGGCCGGCTAGGACTGTCAGCGCTGCGTACTTACCCGTCAAAATGGAAATTCTCTTAACTGGGGCCGTCAGGAGAGATTCTATCGTCTTTCTCTCCCTCTCTCCAGCCACCATGTCAAGAGCGAAGGAGCTGGCGCCGGTTATGGCGAGCACGCCCACCATCATAGGCAGTATCATTACGCCAACCATGGACTCCGTAGTTGCCGCCTTGCCAGTGGCCGTTACCTGATAGCTGAGCTGTCTAATCGGCTCGACGAACTCCTCAGTCAAGTTGAGTTTACGCAGCCTCTCTAACACGATCTCTCTCGCGTATTGAGCCACTACTTGTGACACCATGGTCATGGCCGTGGAGGACTTCAGCTTGTAGGGGTCGTAGAGGTATAGGACGCTCGCAGAGCCGCCTAGGCTGATGTTACGTGAGAATCCCTCGGGAATTACGATCACGAGATCAACTACTCCCCTCAGAACAGCATCGGTGGCGTTGAAGCCCGGCGTTCTTATAGTAAAATTACCTGGGACGGAGCTGGTTATCCTCTCGACGAGCGGCAGGGCCTCCGGATCCGCGGGCACTATAGCTATCTTCGGCGGAGAGGTCTTTGGACTCACGAACAGCATGGGCGCTGCCATGGCCACTGGCATCAGTATCATTGGCAGCAAGACCGCGTTTATGATGGTCCTCCTATCCCTCAGAGCCTCAGTCAGCTCCTTCCAAGCAACTATGAGCCAAGGCTTTGGCGGAAGGGAATACCCGATCTGACCGAGCCCTCTAGTGAACTTCACAACACCCTCGGAACCTGGCCTCTTGAGCCCTATCCTCACTCGGCCACCTCCCCCTTTATGAGCCGCACAAAGATCTCCTCGAACTCCTTCTCGCCCGTGAGCCTCTCGAGTTCCTCGACCGAGCCGACGTAGACGAGCCTGCCGCGGTTGATTATCCCCACCCTGTGGCAGAGCTGCTGGACTTCCCACATGTTGTGCGTGCTGAGCACCACCGTTCCGCCCTCTGACGCGTACTCAGAGATCATGGTTCGTATCTCTCTGGCGCTCACGACGTCCACCCCGGAGGTTGGCTCGTCCAGAAGCAGAATCTCCGGGTTGTGCAGGATGGCCCTGGCAAAGGCGAGCTTTCTCTTCATGCCTTTAGATAGCTTGTCCGCGAGGACGTATCTCTTCTCCATGAGGCCCAATCTCTCCAGGATCTCTGGGATCACTCTCCTCAGCTCAGTCTCCTGCATACCCCTCAGCTTCCCGAAGTAGAGTAAGTTCTCCTCCGCTGTGAGCCTAGCATACAATCCGGCATCCTCTGGCATGATGCCTAGGTACTTCTTCACTCTCTCTGGATCCTCTCTCACGCTGACTCCATTTACGATGACGTCTCCCTCGGTGGGTTGCAGGACCCCGTAGATCATCCTCAGCGTGGTGGTCTTCCCGGCGCCGTTGGGTCCCAAGAAGCCGAAAACCTCCCCTCCCTCGACCTCAAAGGATACGTGATCTACCGCCACTAGGTCGCCGAACATCTTCGTCAGATTTCGAACTTCAAGTACTCCCATCTCGTACGACGTGCGGGGATTACCGGTTTAAAACTGTGGAAGGGAGGTTGCCTTGATGAGAACTCAGGGGGGCTTGACGCTACTTCTAGCGATTCTAGCCTGCTCTGCAATGTGGCTCCCAGTTTTCAAGGCGTCAGCGCAGGAGATAAGGCCGTATCTTTCATTTCTGGCTCTTTATCCCAGCGAAGTCGCTCAGGGAGGGGAGGTGATCCTAGAGTACAACCTAACTAAGAAGATACTTGTGGGTGGGAAGATCCTGACCTCTCCTAACACGCTAAAGAGCGTTGAAGCAAGCCTCGTGATTCCCCTGCAGTTCCCCTACAACATAACGAGAGTAGTGGCCCTAGACCCCGACTTCAACGAGATAAGGAACGTTACGATCGAAGGGTCGAGCGTCAGGGTTACAGCAGAGGCCATAGCAGTCCTATCCATCCGGGCTAAGATAGTAGTCCCTCTGCGTACTCTCCAGGGCGACTACCAGATTGCCATGAGGGCCACGGGCATCGAGGAGCTGCCAAATGGAACCCTGAGAGAATTCGACCACTCAAGGACGGCAACGCTCTCAGTTAGGCCTTGGACGCCTGAAGTGCAACTCGAAACTTATCCAAAGGAATTCGAGCCCCCCGCATCTCTGTCTCTCAAGATAACCATCCTCAATGTTGAGGACGCGTGGGTCATTGACGAGCAGACGAGGGAACTCGTCAAAAGAGGGGTGAGGATCTCTGACGCAAACCTCACGATAATGTCCACCCTCATGAGTTCTCCGTTATCTGAGCGCATAGGCTCCATCGAGCCTGGTGAGATCAAGCTGGTGAGCAAATCCCTCCCCATAAATCCCGACGTGCACGCAGGTAGGCACACGCTCATGGTGCTGATCTCATACTCGTACAGAGGTTCTTCTGCAACTGTGGCAATTACCGAGAGCATTAGAGTCTTGAAGAACGCTTATCTCAATCTGTCAGTTGAGGGAGTGCCTGGGGAGATTCAGGCTGGAAGGCGGTTTAACGTGACGATCCACGTGCGCAACGACTCACCGTGGCAAGTCAGCTCGGCGACCCTACTCGTGTCTGTGAATGGCTTCAACCAGACCGTCCACCTAGGTTCCCTAGAACCGTATGATAGGCGAGTTGTGACGGTTAGGCTGACGGCTCCCTCTCCGGGGACCTACGACGCAGTTTTCGTGCTCGAATGGATGAATCCCTATCCCGCAGAGGAGAGAAACGCATCAGAGGTCGTGACGCTTGAAGTTATACCCCCGCCGCAGCTCCCACTGTGGCAGCTGGTCGGCGTGGCTCTAGCGGCTGGCCTCGTTGCAGCGGTGATAAACCTTGTCCATCGACGGAGGAAAGGCTCAGATAAGCACTAAGCTGACGCCTGAGGAGATAAACAGGCTCAGAGAGGCTCTGGAGAGCGAGGCCGCTGAGGTCCTGACGCCTGGTAGATACGAGATCTTGAGGGCAAGAGTGAACGGATCGCTCGTGGTGGTTTACAGGACCGGGCGGGCCGTCTATCACTCGTCTCTGGTTGATCTAATAGAGAGGATCCTGATCCCTCCTCCCGGCATTGAAGTAGGCTCAGATGAGGCGGGAAAGGGGGAGGCCGCCGGGCCCATAGTGGTAGCGGCCGTCGCCTTAGAGCCAAGGTCGGCTGTTCGGCTGCGAGCGCTGGGACTCGTGGAGAGCAAATCCATATCGAGGAGAGAGCTGTCAAGAGTAGCAGGGTTGATTAGGGAGCTCTCCCTGAAGTACGCCGTGAGGGTGATCTCTCCTGAGGAATTTAAGGCGGTATGGATCAGAGGGAATCTCAACGCCCTACTGTCTCAGTGGCATCTAGAGGTCCTACGACCCATCCTGAGGGAGGTTAGAGAAATCCACGCGGTGGTCGTTGATTCATTTGGATCGGAAGAGCTGGAGACCTCCCTCAGAAGGATAGTCCCGGGCGCGGCGAGGCTGATAGTGGAACCCAGAGCTGATGAGAGATACGTGAGCGTCGCCGCTGCCAGCGTCCTAGCTAGAGCAGAGAGAGACGAAGCGCTAGAAAGAGGACTCAACCAGAGGAAGTGGCTATCTTGACAGCTTCAGCGTGAGCGGTTAGCCCCTCAAGCCTAGCTAGTCCGCACACAATTGACGCAAGTTCCTTTGCTCCCTCTCTCGTTAGCCTGCCGTGGGCTACCGGCCTCAGGAAACTGTAGATCGTCAGGGTACCAAACCTCTTGGCGTATCCCCCGCTTGGTAGCAGCTGATTGATTCCAAGAGCGTAGTCACCGAAGGCGCTAACAGTGTAGGGTCCAACGAATATCGCTCCAGCCTTCTTTATCCGCTCGGCCAGACTCTCGTCTCTAGAGAGGACGGTGACTCTCTCTGGGGCTATGACGTTTACTGCCTCCACAGCGTCTTCCATCGCGTCGAAGATCAGGGCTGCGCCCTTCCCGTTAAGCGCCTCCCTGGCCACTCCACCTCTATCGAGTTCCCCCGCCATGGCATCGATTAGTTCAAGGACTTCCCCCACCAACTCCTCGCTGTCAGTCAGCAGGAGCACCATAGAGTCGACGTCGTGTTCTGCCTGCGAGAGCATCTCGGCGGCGACGACACGTGGATCTGCGGATATATCTGCGAGAATAGCTGTCTCTGAGGGACCAGACGGCATGTCCACCGGAACGTCCGACGCGACTATTTGCTTGGCTGCCATGAAGTAGCTGTCTCCTGAGCCCACTATCTTCTCCACAGCGGGTATCTTCGATGTGCCGTAAGCCATGGCCGCAACCGCTACAGGACCTCCCACCCTGTATACCTCTTGGAGACCTAACATCTCGCACGCTGCCAGCAGGATGGGGCGAACTCTGCCCTCAGCTAGAGGGGGAGTGAAGACCGCGATCTCCTTGACTCCAGCAATCTGAGCTGGGACTGTGGCAAAGAGCAGAGTTGAGACGTAGGCTACCTCGTCGTACTCTGGGACGTGCACGCCAACTCTGTCTATCGGCTCCCAAGTTATCCACGCCACCCCCCACGGGTACGACTTGGAGTAGGTTCTAGGCATCTGGTCTTTGTGGAAGTCTGCTATCACGTCGACGGCTCTCTCAATGAGCTTCTTGTCTTCACTGGACACTCTCGAGACGGCGTCTTCTATCTCCCACCTCGAGACTCTGAATTCGTCTGGAGAGAACTCAACGCCGTAGAGCTTGGCTATGTGCTCAGCGACGGCTACGTCACCCCTAACCCTCACATCCCTTATTACGGGTTCTACGGCCTGCCTGAAGAGCCAGCTCTCAATGTCTCGTGTTTCCAGAGAGGCTACGTATCCCCAGGCATCCTCTCCCCGCAGGACCCTCATGAGAGGCCACCGACAACTATGTGTTTTCACGCCTCACTTTTATACCGACACCATCCCACGCGGCCTGGGGGATGAAGAAGCCATCCCAGAGTGAGTAGAATGTGATCGCACCTGGGGTAACGGACCCCTTCATGAGTTCGCCAACTGGCGTTTCAAGCTTATAGCAGACCGGGAGCCTGGAAACCTGTCGATGCGGAGATTTACCGTCTTCGCGCTCGTAGTCGTGCTGGCTGGGTACCCCGCGCTGACCCTAGTCTATGCTCAGCCGCTTGAACTCTCGGGTCTCTGCCCACTCTCGAAGGCGCTGAGCGTTCACGGGATACCCGACGCGGTAATAATCGTTGGAGACTCGGCCGCCCAAGAGGATTGGGACGCCGCGAATGAGATAGCAGAGTTCATACGATTCAGGCTTGGGGGGAGGGCCGAGATCCTCAATGCCTCGGAGGCTCAGCCCGAGGATCTGAGGGAGCATGCGGTCATCCTGATTGGTGGGCCTGTCGCGAACAGATACGCCGAACTGCCGAACGAGAGAGCACCCCTGAGGTTTGTCAAGGTAGGGAAGCTGTGGACCGTGAGGACTCCAGATAATCGACACTTCGGGGGCTTGTACCACTTTGGTTTCGCGCAGGCTCTGATTAATCCCTGGGACCCTCAGGTTCCACTCTTGTGGGTTGCTGGGGTCGACAGGCACGGCACTCTTGGCGCAGCCAAGGGTCTATTGAGCTATTCCTGTCGAGATCCCAGGGTTGGCGCAGTTCTCTTCATGACATACGACGACGGGAGAGTAAAGGTCAGAGACGAGTTCCAAGCCCCATCCCGTCCAGCCATGTGGGTCTCCCCTCCCCTCACGGCCCTGTTCTTGAACGCTCA